>QGUO01000419.1 GCA_003242495.1 Pseudomonadota bacterium
CATCGACTATGCCATGAAAAATTCGTGCTTGGCCATACCCCAGGCTGCCAGTCCGTGCCAGGTTGGAAGCACAAAAAAGCCCGCATTGACGCGGGCTTAGGCGTGTCTTGTGCCTGATCCTGCCGGCAGCTGCCGGACGTGGAATCATTCCCACTCAATCGTCGCCGGCGGTTTCCCCGAGATATCGTAAGTGACGCGCGAAATGCCCGGCACCTCGTTGATGATCCGGCGCGCGACCAGGTCCAGGAACTCGTACGGCAGGCGCGCCCAGCGCGCCGTCATGAAATCCACGGTCTCCACCGCGCGCAGCGCCACGACGTAGTCGTAGCGTCGCCCGTCGCCCATCACCCCCACCGAGCGCACCGGCAGGAACACCGCGAAGGCCTGGCTGGTGCGGTCGTAGAGATCGTGGCGGCGCAGCTCCTCGATGTAGATCGCGTCCGCCTTGCGCAGCAGATCGGCGTATTGCTTGGTGACCTCGCCCAGAATCCGCACGCCCAGGCCAGGTCCCGGGAACGGATGCCGATACACCATCTCGCGCGGCAGCCCCAGCTCCACGCCGAGCGTGCGCACCTCGTCCTTGAACAACTCGCGCAGGGGCTCGAGCAGCTTGAGGTTCATCTTCTCGGGCAGGCCGCCCACGTTGTGGTGGCTCTTGATGACCTGCGCCTTGCCCCGACGCACGCTGCCGTCCGGCATCCTGACGTAGGTGCCGGCGGACTCGATCACGTCCGGGTAGATGGTGCCCTGCGCGAGCCAGCGCACGCCCTCGAGCTTGGCGGCCTCTTCCTCGAACACCTCGACGAACAGCCGGCCGATGATCTTGCGCTTGCGCTCCGGATCGCTCTCACCCTTGAGCGCCCCGAGGAAGCGCGCCTCGGCATCCACGCGGATCACCTTGACGCCCATGTGGCGTGCGAAGGTGTCCATCACCTGGTCCCCCTCGCCCTGGCGCAGCAGGCCGTGATCGACGAACACGCACACCAGCTGCTCGCCGATCGCCCGATGCAGGAGCGCGGCAACCACCGAGGAATCGACGCCGCCCGAAAGACCCAGCAGCACGCGCTCGTTGCCGACCTGCTCGCGGATGCGTGCGACCGAATCGGCAATGATGTTGCCCGGTTGCCAGCGCGGCTCGCAGCCGCAGATCTCGCGCACGAAGCGCTCGAGGATCTTCCGGCCCTGCAGGGTGTGCGTGACCTCGGGATGGAACTGCACGCCATAGAACCGGCGCGACTCGTCGGCCATGGCCGCGAGCGGCGCGCTGGCCGTGAACGCGATGGTCACGAACCCCGGGGGCAGGGTTTCGACCCGATCGCCATGGCTCATCCAGACATCGAGCAATGCCCTGCCCTGCTCGTCGCTGTGATCGCGCAGCTCATCGAGCAGCCGCGAGGGCGTCGACACCGTGACCTGGGCATAGCCGAACTCACGGTGCGTGGCCGGGGTGACTTCACCGCCCAGCTGCCTGGCCATGGTCTGCATGCCGTAGCAGATGCCGAGCACCGGCACGCCGAGCTCGAACACCGCCTGCGGCGCCTCGGGTGGTGCCACATCGGTGACCGATTCCGGGCCGCCCGAGAGAATGACGCCGCGCGCACCGAAGGCGCGCACCGCGTCGTCGCTGATGTCCCAGGGATGGATTTCACAGTACACGCCGCACTCGCGCACGCGACGCGCGATGAGCTGCGTGTACTGGGCGCCGAAATCGATGATGAGGATTCGATCGGCGTGGATGTCGGGTGGATGCAGGGTCGAGGTCGTCGGTGCCGATGAAGCGTTCAAGCGGGCGGCTTCCTAGCGGATACGATAATTCGGCGCTTCCTTCGTGATGGTCACGTCGTGGACGTGGCTCTCGCGCACGCCCGCGCTGGTGGTGCGCACGAAGGACGGACGGGTGCGCAGCTCATCGATGGTGCGGCTGCCGGTGTACCCCATGGCCGCGCGCAGGCCGCCGGCCAGCTGGTGCAGAATGGCCACCACCGGCCCCTTGTAGGGCACGCGGCCTTCCACACCCTCGGGCACCAGCTTCTCGAGCTCCGCCGTGGCGTCCTGGAAATAGCGATCCTTGGAGCCGTGCTGCTGCCCCATGGCGCCCAGCGAGCCCATGCCGCGGTAGGACTTGTACGAGGCACCCTGGTACAGCTCCACCTCGCCGGGCGACTCTTCCGTTCCGGCGAACAGGCTGCCGATCATCACCGAGTGCGCACCGGCCACGATCGACTTGGCGATGTCGCCCGAGAAGCGGATGCCGCCGTCGGCGATCAGCGGCACACCGGTGCCCTCGAGCGCCGCCGCGACATTGGCGATGGCCGTGACCTGCGGGACGCCGA
This sequence comes from Pseudomonadota bacterium, assembly GCA_003242495.1. GTDB lineage: Bacteria > Pseudomonadota > Gammaproteobacteria > Steroidobacterales > Steroidobacteraceae > Steroidobacter. Next base: position 2,334 of record QGUO01000419.1, read on the forward strand.
CCCCGGCGACCACCCGCGTGGTGCAGATCGAGCCGGGCCCGATGCCGACCTTGACGGCATCCGCCCCCGCCTCGACCAGGGCGCGGGCCGCTTCGGCGGTGACGATGTTGCCGCCGATGACCTGCTGCTCGGGCCAGTTCGTCTTGATCGTGCGCACCATCTGCAGCACGCCGCTGGAATGGCCGTGCGCCGTGTCCACCACGATGACGTCCACGCCCGCCTCGCGCAGCGCCGCCACCCGATCGAGGGTGTCGGCGCCGGTGCCGACGGCCGCCCCGACCCGCAACGCGCCCCGCGCGTCCTTGGCGGCACGCGGAAACTCCTTGGCCTTCTGGAAGTCCTTGACCGTGATCATGCCCAGCAGGTTGAAGTCCTCGTCCACCACCAGCACCTTCTCGATGCGGTGTTTGTGGAGCAACTGCAGCACTTCTTCCTTGGGCGCGTTCTCACGCACCGTGACCAGGCGCTCCTGCGGGGTCATCACCGTGGAGACCGGCGCATCGAGCTGAGTCTCGAAGCGCAGATCGCGGTGCGTGACGATGCCCACCGCCTTGGTGCCCACCACGACGGGCACGCCCGAGATGTTCTTCGCACGGGTGAGCTCGAGCACCTCGCGGATGGTCTTGTCGGGCGAGATCGTGATCGGGTCGTGGATGACACCGCTCTCGAATTTCTTCACCCGACGCACCTCGCGCGCCTGGTCCTCGATGCTCATGTTCTTGTGGATGATGCCGATGCCGCCTTCCTGGGCCATGGTGATGGCCAGGCGTGCCTCGGTCACCGTGTCCATGGCGGCCGATACGATGGGCAAGTTCAGCCGGATTCCGCGGGTGAACTGCGTACTCAGGTCGGCTTCACGGGGCAGGAAGTCGGAGTACGCCGGCACCAGAAGCACGTCGTCGAAAGTGAGCGCTTCCTCGAGAATACGCATAGGTGATCGCGTCGGAATTAAAGCGCGCCATTGTACGCCGCGACGACGGTGCGGTAAACCATCCGGCGCCACACGGAGTCGTGACGGGCGGCCCCGCGCGCGGTAGCCTTGCGGCATGCAAGAGGAATTTCAGCTGCGGATCCGCAAGAGCGTGGCCACGCGTCCGCCGGCGAGCCCCGCGCGTCAGCCCGAGCGACGGGTCTACACACCGTCCGGCCTGAACCGCGATGTGCGCACCCTGCTCGAGCGCGGCTTCCCGGCGCTCTGGGTGGAGGGCGAGCTCTCCAATCTCTCGCGCCCCTCCTCGGGGCACTGGTACTTCTCCCTCAAGGACGAGTCCGCGCAGGTGCGC
>QGUO01000420.1 GCA_003242495.1 Pseudomonadota bacterium
GCGGCCGGGCGTTCGCTGCCAAGCCGCGCAGCTACGCGCAGAAGGTCAATCGCAAGATGTATCGCGGCGCCATGCGCGCGATGCTGTCGGAGCTCGCCCGTCAGGAGCGGCTCTCGGTGGTGAACGTGCTCGAAATCGAGGCGCCCAAGACCAAGTTGCTGGTCAACAAGCTCAACGAGCTCGGCATCGGCCAGGACGTGCTGCTGCTCATCGAGGCGCACGACGAGAAGCTCGAGCTGGCGGCGCGCAACCTGCCGTATGTCGATGTTCTTACCGCGGCGAGCGTCAATCCGGTGAGCCTGGTGCGGCACAAGCAGGTCGTCGCCACCCTGGCTGCCGTGCGTCTGCTCGAAGAGAGGCTGTCATGAGTCAGGAACGCTTGATGACCGTGTTGCTTGGGGCACACGTCTCCGAGAAGAGCGCGCGTGTCAGCGAGGAAGGCAACCAGTTCGTGTTCAAGGTGCGCCGCGACGCGACGCGCACCGAGATCAAGAGCGCCGTCGAGCTGATGTTCGAGGTGAAGGTGACGGACGTGAACGTGGTCAACGTGACGGGCAAGCGCAAGCGCTTTGGCCTGCACGCCGGCAAGCGCTCCGACTTCAAGAAGGCCTACGTGCGCCTGGCGCCCGGACAGACCATCGACTTCGTCGGCGCCGAAGCCTGAGCCTGAGGAACTTCTGCAATGGCATTGATCAAATCCAAACCGACGTCGCCAGGCCGGCGTTTCCAGGTCAAGATCTCGCGCGCGCATCTGCACAAGGGGCCGCCCGAGCCGTCGCTGGTCAGGAGCAAGAACAAGAGCGGGGCGCGCAACCACTACGGGCGTCAGACCGTGCGCCATCAGGGCGGCGGGCACAAGCAGAAGTACCGTCTGGTCGACTTCCTGCGTAACAAGGACGGCGTGCCGGGCAAGGTCGAGCGCCTGGAGTACGACCCGAACCGCTCGGCGCATCTCGCGCTGGTGCTGTATGCCGACGGCGAGCGTCGCTACATCCTCGCGCCGAAGGGCGTGGCCGCCGGTGATTCCGTGATGAGCGGGCCCGAGGCGCCGATCAAGCCGGGCAACGCGATGCAGCTGCGTCACATTCCGATCGGCACCACCATCCACTGCGTGGAGCTCAAGCCCGGCAAGGGCGGCCAGCTCGCGCGCAGCGCCGGGGCCTCCGCACAGCTCGCTGCGCGCGAAGGCGCCTATGCGACGATCCGCCTGCGCTCCACCGAAATGCGCAAGGTGCACATCGATTGCCGCGCGACCATCGGCGAGGTCGGCAACGACGAGCACAGCCTGCGCAGCTACGGCAAGGCCGGCGCCATGCGTTGGCGCGGCATCCGCCCAACGGTGCGCGGTGCGGCCATGAACCCGGTGGATCACCCGCACGGCGGTGGCGAGGGCCGGGCCGGCCAGGGCAACCCGCACCCGGTGAGCCCGTGGGGCTGGAACACCAAGGGCATGAAGACGCGTCGCAACAAGCGCACGGCCAACATGATCGTGCGCCGACGCAACTAACGTGGTTTAGGAGCTCACAGTGCCTCGTTCGATCAAGAAGGGTCCGTTCGTCGACCTGCACCTCGCCAAGAAGGTGCAGCTTGCGGTCGAGAAGAACGACCGCCGTCCGATCAAGACGTGGTCGCGCCGCTCGATGATTCTGCCGGACATGGTGGGACTGACGATCGCCGTGCACAACGGGCGCCAGCACGTGCCGGTGCTCATCTCAGAGAACATGGTCGGGCACAAGCTCGGCGAGTTCGCGCCCACGCGTACGTTCAAGTCGCACGCGGGCGACCGCAAGGGAGGCTGACGTCATGCAAGTGTCGGCCAAATTGAGGAATGCACGTATTTCGCCGCAGAAGTGTCGGCTGGTTGCCGACATGGTGCGCGGCAAGCCCGTGGGGCTCGCGCTCAACACGCTGCGGTTCTCGCCCAAGAAGGGCGCGCGCCTGGTGCGCAAGGTGCTCGAGTCGGCGATCGCCAATGCCGAGAACAATCTGAGCGCCGATGTCGACGAGCTCAAGGTGCAGGCCATCATGGTGGACGAGGCGCCGGTGCTGAAGCGCTTCCGCGCCCGCGCCAAGGGGCGTGGCGCGCGCATCATCAAGCGCAACAGCCACATCTCGGTGACCGTGGGCGACGGTAGGAGCGACTGATTATGGGTCAGAAAGTCAATCCGGTCGGGATTCGTCTCGGCATCACGCGCGACTGGAACTCGAAGTGGTATGCATCCACCAAGAACTTTCCGGCGCACGTCTACACCGATTTCGTGGTGCGCGACTTCCTGAAGAAGAAGCTCAGCGATGCCTCGGTGAGCCGCATTCAGATCGAGCGTGCCGCCCGCAAGGTCAATATCACGATCAACACGGCGCGGCCGGGCATCGTGATCGGCAAGAAGGGCGAGGACATCGAGAAGCTGCGCGCCCAGGTCGCCGACATGATGAAGATGCCCATCACCGACGTGCGCATCAACATCTCGGAGATCCGCAAGCCCGAGCTCGATGCGCAGCTCGTCGCCGAGGGCATCGCCCAGCAGCTCGAGCGCCGCGTGATGTTCCGCCGCGCCATGAAGCGCGCGGTGACCAACACCATGCGCATCGGTGCGCTCGGCATCAAGGTGCGCGTCTCGGGACGACTGAACGGCGCGGAGATCGCCCGCACCGAGTGGTATCGCGAGGGTCGCATCCCGCTGCACACCTTCCGTGCAGACATCGACTACGGCTTTGCCGAGGCGCGCACCACCTACGGCGTGATCGGCGTGAAGGTCTGGATCTTCAAGGGCGAGGTCTTCGATCAGCCGGTGCAGCAGCCGGCCGAGGCCGCCGAACCCCAGGCCGCTTCCGCCGAGGCGACGGCTTAAAGGGCTTCCGACATGATGCAACCGAAACGGACGAAGTTCCGCAAACAGTTCAAGGGCCGTAACGCCGGGGTCGCGCAGAGCGGCAACTACATCGCCTTCGGCGAGTATGGCCTGAAGGCCACCGGGCGGGCGCGCATGACTGCCCGCGAGCTCGAGGCGGCCCGCCGCGCCATGACGCGCTACGTGAAGCGTGGCGGACAGATCTGGGTGCGCGTGTTCCCCGACGTGCCGGTTTCCAAGAAGCCGCTCGAGGTCCGCATGGGCAGCGGCAAGGGCAACGTCGAGTACTGGGTCGCCAAGGTGAAGCCCGGCAAGGTGCTCTTCGAGATGGAAGGCGTGACCGAGCAGGTCGCCCGCGAGGCGTTCCGGCTGGCTGCCTCCAAGCTGTCGGTCGACACCCAGTTCGTAACGCGACAGGTGCGCTGATGAACGCGAAAGAATTGCGAGAGAAGTCACCGGCCGAGCTCCAGAAGGAGCTGCTGAGCCTGCGCCGCGAGCAGTTCAACCTGCGCATGGCGCGCTCGACCGGCCAGAGCGCCAAACCGGATCAGTTCGGCAAGGTCCGCCGCAATATCGCGCGCGTGAAGACCGTGATGGCCGAGCAGCGCCGTGCGCAAGCTGCCCAGAAGGGTGAGAGCAAATGAACGAGCAAGCCCAGACCGCCCAAACCACGGCCGAGACGCCGGCCGCGGGCGCGCGCAAGAAGGCGCGCGTGCTCACCGGCAAGGTGG
>QGUO01000028.1 GCA_003242495.1 Pseudomonadota bacterium
GGTCGGTGCGCATGATGCGCTCGACGTTCTCCAGCACCACGATGGCGTCGTCCACCACGATGCCGATGGCGAGCACCATGCCGAACAGCGTCAGCATGTTGATCGAGAAGCCAAGCAGGTACATGGCAGAGAAGGTGCCGATGAGCGAGACGGGCACGGCAAGCATGGGAATCATGGTGGCCCGCCAGCGCTGCAGGAACAGCAGCACCACGATGAACACCAGCACCATGGCCTCGAACAGCGTCTTGACGACCTCCTTGATCGAGAGCTCGACGAACTTGTTGGTGTTGTAGGGAATGGAGAATTCCAGCCCGTCCGGGAAATCCACCGCCAGCTCGTTCATGCGCTGCTCGATGGCGCTGCCGGTCTCGAGCGCGTTCGCGCCGGGCTGCAGGAAGACGGCGATGTACACGTTCGGCTCGCCGTTCACCTGCGCATCGAAGTCGTAGCTCTGCGCGCCGAGCTCCACGCGCGCCACGTCACGCAGGCGCACGATTGCCCCGGCATCCGTGGTGGTCACGATGATGGACTCGAACTGCGCCGGATCGGACATGCGTCCCTCGGCCGTCACCGCGAAGGTGAAGTCCACGCCTTCGTTCATGGGCGCCGCCCCGACGCGGCCGCTGGCGAACTGGGAGTTCTGCTGACGAATGGCTTCGGCCACGTCGCCTGGCGTCAGTCCGAGCTCGGCCAGCTTGTCCGGGCGCAGCCACACGCGCATCGAGTACTCGCGTCCCCACATCTGCACATCGCCGACCCCGGGCACGCGGCGCAGCTCATCGACCACGTGCAGCAAGGCGTAGTTGCCGATGGCGGCCTGGTCGATCCGCCCGCCGGGCGAGTGCATGCTGATGAGCTGCAGGATCGACGTGGAGGCCTTGACCACCGTCACGCCCTGGCGCCGCACCTCCTCGGGCAGGCGGGGCAGCGCGATCTGCACCCGGTTGTTGACGTTGATGGTGGCCAGATCGGGATCGGTGCCCACCGCGAACGTGACGTTGATGGTGAGCGAGCCATTGCCGGCGCTGATCGAGTTCATGTAGAGCATGCCCTCGACGCCGTTGATTTCCTGCTCCAGCGGGCCCGCCACGGTCTCTGCGATCGTCTCGGCGTCGGCGCCGGGATAGACCGCATTGACCGAGACCTGCGGCGGGATGATGTCCGGGTACGCCGAGACCGGCAGCGCACGCAAGCCGCCGAGGCCGGCGATCACGATGAACGCCGAGACCACGCACGCGAAAATCGGGCGTTCGATGAAAAAGCCGGAAATCATGCGTCGTCGCCCTTCTTCGCCTCGATCTCCGCGTGGCGCGCGGCCGGATCGATCGACACGGCACTGACCTGGATGCCGGGCTGCACCTTCATCACGCCCTCGACGATGAAGCGCTCGCCGTCGTTCAGGCCATCGGTCACCAGGACGTTGTTGCCCAGGCCGCGGCCGGTCTGCACGGGACGGATTTGCACCGTCTCCTGCTCATCGACCAGCCAGACGAACTCACCCTGCGCGCTCGTCATGATCGCCTTGCGCGGAATGGAGATGGCATTGCTCAGGGTCACGCCGTTGACGCGCGCACGCACGAACTGGCCGGGGATCAGGCGGCCCTCGGGATTGTCGAGCACCGCGCGCACCCGCACCGTTCCGGAGCGTGGATCCACGGCGTTGTCGACGAAGGTGATCCGCGCGGCATCCGGATACTCGCTGCCGTCCTGCAATACCAGCTTCACGGTGGGCGCGGCGCCGCCGGTCGCCAGCGCCGTGCGCAGGAAAGACGCCTCGGACTCGGGTGCGGAGAACTCGACGTAGAGGGGATCGATCTGCACGATGCGCGTGAGCAGGCTCGAGTCGGGGTCGGTGGACACCAGGCTGCCTTCGGAAACCTGCTCACGGCTGGTGAGGCCGGCGATGGGCGCGCGCACGTCGGTGTACTCGAGGTCGAGCTCGGCCGTGCGCAAATGCGACTCCGCCGCGGCGAGCGTCGCCAGCGCGACCTCGTAGGCCGAGACGGCCTCGTCGCGCCGGCTTTGACTCACGGCGTTCTGCTCGAAAAGTGGCACGACACGGTCGCGCTGGCGACGTGCCTCTTCGAGGCGCGCCTTGGCCATGGCCACCTCGGCGCGTGCCGCGGCGACGCGCGCACGGAATGGCTCCGGATCGATGAGGAACATCGGCTGACCCTGGCGCACGCGGCTGCCCTCCTCGAAGCGACGCTTGAGCAGAATGCCGTTCACGCGCGCGCGCACCTCCACTTCCCGCGATCCGTAGGTACGCGCGGTGTACGTGAGCTCGAGCGGCACCTCGCCGACCCGGGCGGTCTGCACGGCCACCTCGGGCGCGAACTGCGGCGCGGCAGGCGGCTGGCCGCCGCATCCCGCCAAACCGACGAGCAGCACCAGCGCCGCCAGTGCCCCTGTCTTGGATTCGGTCGCCATGATCAACCCCGAAAAGAAATGAATCCGTCGGCGGCAGCGCACACGCTGCCAGTGTTCAGCGGTATGCCTCTGCGGCAATCTTGAGCAGCTCCTCGACGATCTGCGCGCGCTGCTCCTCGGTGAACGAAGACACGCGCAGGCACTCGCGCATCTTCAAGCCCTCGACGGCAAGGCATGCGATCGCGGCGCGCGCGAAGTTGCCGCCTGCCGAGGCCAGCTGCTCGGTGTGCTGCGCCGTGCACTGACGGATCGACTCGAGCAGTGCGAAATCGTTGGCCGCTGCGGCGAGCAGCGCCGCCCCCATCTCCTTGGTAGACGATCCATCGAGCAACATCCCGACAATGCAGGCCTTCACGTCGCGGGCGGCATCCTGTCCGCAGATGTCCGCCTTGGCCGCCTCGATGGCCGCCCTGCGACGTTCGACATAACGCGCCGACAGCCCCACCAGCAACGATTCCTTCGAAGGAAAGTGATAGAGCAGGCCACCCTTGCTTACGCCGGCCGCCTGCGCGACCAGATCCAGCGTCAAGCGCGCCGGGCCGACGTCCGTCACCACTCGCTCGGCCGCCTCGAGAATGCGCTCCCGGGCAGGAACGGCTGCGGAATGTGTTTCGACCATTCGGGATGCCTGCGTGAGAAGGGATGAGGCCGAAGACTATACCGGCTGGACGGTATTCTAACCGTCCAGCCGGTATAGTCCATATGCGGTTTTCGGGATCCGACCTTACCCGTGGATGGTCGCGGGCCGCAGGACCACCGAGAATTCCGGTGCCGCGACGCCGTCAAAGGGGATTTCATGACCGAACCGAATGCGACAGGACTCAGCCAGGCGCAGGCCTGGAGTGGCACGCTGCTCGATGGAATGGTCGCGCTCGGCCTGCTGGGTCTCGCCGCCGCCCTGCTCTGGCTTGGCCACCGCCGGCGCTCGACCGGGAACGATGCGCCCGGCGAGTCACCGGCCGCTCCATCGTCGCAGCGCGTCACCACCTGGGCGGGCGCCCTGCTCGTGATCTTCCTGGTCACGTTGGCGCTCGTGCACCTCGTCCAGGCCTGGACGGCGCTCCCAGCCTGGACAAGCCTGGTCCTCAAGGGCGTCGCAGCATTCGCCGGCCTCGCCGCGGCCGTCGGGCTGTGGTGCGCCGCGCCGGCGCTCGCGGCATTGCCGACGCGCGCGCAGCTCGACGCGACCCGCGACGCGCTGGCAGCGGCGCATCGCGAGATCGATATCTTCACCGCATCGGTGTCGCACGACTTGCGCGCCCCGCTGACGTCCATTGCGGGCCAGGTGGGCATGCTGGAACTGACCCTTGGCGAACGGCTCGACGACGAGCCGCGCCAGCGACTGCGCAAGCTGCAGGCCGGTGTCACACAGATGGCCGAGCTCATCGACGCCCTCGTGAAGCTGTCGCGCACCACGCGCTTACCGTTGACGCCCGAGCCGCTCGATCTGAGCGGCATCGCCGAAGAGATCGTCGCCGACCTGCGCCGGCGCCACCCCGAGCGCCAGGTCGGCGTGACCATCCAGCCCGGCCTGCGGGCGCGAGGCGATCGCAAGCTGCTCACCGATGCGTTCGCCGCGCTGCTCGACAATGCCTGGAAGTTCACCGCCCCGTGTCCCGGCGCACACATCGAAGTCGGGCGCGGACTCGGCGACACCGGCGTCTTTCATGTGCGCGACAACGGCGTGGGGTTCGACATGGCTTACAGCGACAAGCTGTTCAAGCCCTTCAAGCGCCTGCACGGCGCAGAGTTCGCAGGCCCGGGGGTCGGGCTCGCCTTGGCGAGCCGCATCGTGACACGCCACGGCGGCCGGATCTGGGCCGACGCCCGGGAGAACGCCGGCGCCGTCTTTTACGTGCAACTGCCGCCGTGACCCGCCCGGCGGGCGCCGGCGCGGGCACGCCCGCCCGTTCATGCGGCGGTCATGAAGCCGTGCCATGCTTGCCCGTCGTTGGGGCAGCCCCACGCACGGGTGCACACAATGAGTGCAGGTGTCCGGGCACGAGGCTGCGACAACCGCGGTCCTGGCGCGCCTGGCCGGCTGGCACGGCAGATGCAGGATCCATGCGGGCGCCCGCGGGGCGTGGTCGAGGATCGAGCCTCTCCGATTTCAACGTGCTTACGAGATGGTCGACATCCCCCTGAGCCATTCTCGGATGCAGGCGTGCGCGCTGTGAACACATCGCGCACGCATTTTTTTGTCTCCGGTGGGGAAGGCCAGCGCATGTCCTGCCCTCGCCGGTTCGCCCTGCGTCCTGCTCAGAACTGGAAGTAGACGAAGGCCTTGATGTCGCTCATCAGCGCGAGCGTCGCCAGAAACGTCCCGGCCGCGGTCAGCGCCGTCGCCACGGTCGGCTGGAAGCGCAGTCGCATGCCGCCGCGCACACCGGCATCGAGGTCGTCGACGATCTCCTGGCTGTTCGGCGCGAACAACGCCATGGCGAATCCGGCGAGCAACAGCACATAGGCATGGATCTGCACCCACCAGGTCACGAGCGGCACGCCTTCGATGAAACCGTGCTCCAGCACGGCTGAGATCAAGGCGCTTGCCGTGTCGGGCGCCACCCAGCCATTCAGGCCCACCATGCCCTTGAGCACCGCGCCCGCGGTCGTGAAGTCCGGCGCCCGAAAGAACACCCAGGCCGCCATGACCGCCAGCAAGGTCAACACGCGCGCCGCCCAGTCGGGCAGCTCGAGCCGCGCGCCGCCGGGACCCACGCGCAAGGCATTCCAGGCGTGGTTCACCATCAGGAACGCACCGTGCAAGGCGCCCCAGATCACGAAGGTCCAGGCCGCACCGTGCCACAGCCCGCCGAGCAACATGGTGATCATCAGGTTGACGTAGCGCCGCACCGCGCCCAAGCGGTTGCCGCCGAGCGGAATGTAGAGATAGTCGCGCAGGAAGCGCGACAGGGTGATGTGCCAGCGGCGCCAGAAATCGATGATCGAGGTCGCCCGGTAGGGGGAGTTGAAGTTGTAAGGCAGGCGGACCCCCACCATGCGTGCAAGCCCGATCGCGATGTCGCAGTAACCGGAGAAATCGAAGTACAGACCCACCGTGAAGGCCGAGACGCCGATCCAGGCGTCGACCAGCGGCGGTGGCGCGGCGCCGTCGAACATCTCGTCGGCCAGCACGGCCACCGAGTCGGCGATGACCACCTTCTTGACCAGTCCGATCGCGACGAAGGCGAGTCCCGCGGCGAAGTCCGCGTGGTCGAAGCGACCGAAGCGCCGCGCACGCAACTGCGGGATCATTTCGTAGTGATGCACGATGGGTCCGGCGATCAGCTGCGGGAAGAAACTCACGAACAGCGCGTACTCGAGCAGCGAGTAACGCGGCGCATCGCTTTGCAGCATGTCGCACAGATAGGCGATTTGCTGGAACGTGTAGAAGGAGATCGCGAGCGGCAGCACGATGGCGCGCATGGCGAAGTCGAGCCCGGTGAGCGCCTCGATGTTCTCCACCACGAACGTGGCGTATTTGAACCAGGCGAGCACACCGAGATCGAGCGCGATGCCCAGCGCACACACGATGCGCGCGAAACGCCGATCGCTTTGTGCGCGGGCGGCGATGGCGCGGCCGGCGAGCCAGTTCAGCACCACGAGCGCGACGAACATCAGCATGTACGGCACGCTCCACCAGCCAAAGAAAAACAGCGATGCGGCGAGCAGCCATGCGAGCGCGGCCTGTCGCGACAGCCAACGGGCGGCGCAGAAAAAGCCCAGCAGGGCGATCGGCAGGAAGCCGAGCAGGAAGACGTGCGAATTGAACAACATCGCGCCTTACACCGGGCGATGCGTTACGAGTCGGCGACCGCGAGTTGCTCGGCGATGTAGGAAGTGAAGCGCGTCGGGCTTGGCCACAGCAGGTGCAGCGGATCGGCGAAGTCATCCTCGCGCAGTCCGACCCGCGCACCATCGATGAGCTGCGTGGTCGGTTCGCGCAATGTCGCGCGCAGACCGCGGTTCCACTCGTCGATGAACCTGTGGTCGCGCTCCTGTCCCCAGCCAGGCATCGGCGGGAACGTCACCACCAGCAGACGCACATTGCGCGCCGCCAGGCCATGCTCCAGCTCCCGCAACGCAGCGAAGCAGCGCGGGTCGAGATACGCTGGAAGCTCCACCTGCTGGCGCGCGCGCATGGGCATGGTTCCGAACTCGTCCCACTCAGGCGTGGCGCGGTTGGCTGCCAGCACCGCGCTCACGAAAGGCGCGGTGCCGATGGCCCGCAGGTACACCAGCCACGGATAGTGCTTGTCGAACACATACCAGCCGGCAAGCGTGCGGTCGAAGAACTCCGTGTCAGCCACGTTGCAATTCTGGAAATCGCGCGGCGAGAACACCGTAAGCACGGTCTGCACGTCGGGCATGCCCTCCAGCAGGAACTCCACCAGGAACTTCGTCTGGTCGACATACAGGTGACACGGCGCAGCATTGATTGGCCGCAGGTGCGGAAAACGCTGCGCAATGACACTCAGATCGACGTTGTGCAGCGTCACCGAGGAGCCGACGGCGATGAAGTTCACGCGCTCCAGATTGCTGTCGTGCAGGAATTCAAACTTGTTGTCGATGCAGGTGGTTGCAGTGAACGGCGGCGGCGGCAATCGCTCCGCCTGCTCGAGCACCGCGACTGCAGCAAGCAGCATGCCGATTCCCATGGCCAGGAATGCTGCGAACGCGATGTTGAAGCGACGGGCGTTCCTTGCCGACGAGCGATCACTTGCTGGCATGGCCGTTCTTCACCCTCGAATGCGCCAGCTAGAAGACCTTGCGACGCCTGGCAGTTCCGTCGCGCGGCTCGCGTGCGCCTATGAGGATGCCCGTACGATTCGTCCATCAGGATCTGCACTGCGGGCGACATCCGCGACAACCTGTGCCGTACGGCACGAGCGCCCGCCTCGAGCCATGCCGATGCGGCTGTGCGATACAAGGCTGATGGGCAGCGATCCGCGGAAGGCGTTCCCAGGCTATCCTGTCCCGACCGCTTACCGCCGTATTCTTGATTCCGACATGAACGTCACCGACGCCATTCTGTCCCGCATGAGCTGCCGTGCCTTCCTTGCCACCCCGGTGCCCGCACACCTGGTCCGCGAGATTCTCGACATCGCCAGGCGCGCGCCCTCCGGCGGCAACCTGCAGCCTTGGTTCGTCGATGTGCTCACCGGCGAGCCGCTGGCCGAGCTGATCGCCCGGGTGCGCGCCAAGGTCCCCGAGCATCCGCTCGGCGAAGGCACCGAATACGACGTCTACCCGCCGAACCTGCACGAGCCCTATCGCTCGCGGCGCTACAAGGTCGGCGAGGACCTGTACGCCCTGCTCGGCATCGGTCGGGAGGAGCGCAGCCGACGACTCGCGCAGTACGCACGCAATTACGAGTTCTTCGGCGCGCCGGTGGGCATGTTCTTTTCGATCGACCGTCGCATGGGCGCGGACCAATGGGCCGATGTCGGCATGTTCATGCAGAACATCATGCTGCTCGCCCGGGAGCGGGGCCTGCACACCTGTCCGCAAGAGGCCTGGGCCGGCTGGTACAAGACAGTGGGAGCGTTTCTCGGGCTGCCGCCCGAGCGCATGCTCTTTTGCGGAATGGCGCTCGGCTACCGCGATGAGGACGCGCCCGTGAACCGGCTGGTCACCGAGCGGGCGCCGCTCGAGGAATTCGCAACCTTGCGCGGGTTCTAGCGCGGCGCGACCCGTACCGCGCGACGTGTTCGCCAGGCGGGCCGGGTCGGCGCCCCTTGCGACGCTGAGCGCGTCATGCGGTTCTCAAAGAGCCGGGCTGCTCAGAACTCGGCGAAACGCGCCTCGAGTATCTCCGCCTCGGCCGCACAACCGATCTCGCGAATCGAATCCGGCGGAGGAAAGAACTGCTCGGTGAGCGCCTTGCCGCCGGCGGCCCGCCAGCGCACACGGGCGACGATCGTCTTGTAGGTGTGAGTATTGCTCAGCCAGAGGCGGTTGTTGCGCTCGTCGCAGGTCCCGTCGAACCGCAGCGACACGAACGATTCCGGTCCGGCCTCCTCCTGCGTGAGCTCCTCGGCGGCCAGCGCGCCGGACAACGCAAGCGCCACGGCGCCCAGCAAGCAGGCAGCGATGTTCGCATGACTGTTGACTGTCATCGTGTCTTCCCCCGTGACTGTCATTGTGTCCCCCGTCGATCATTTTATACGCCGACTATAGACCCTCCCGACGCGTCACGCATCCGCGCCGCGCGGAAAAATCCCGACCCGCCGGGTTGAGCGCCGGCGTGGGGCACACTCCTTTCGCCGGGCCGCTCGCACCTGTGCCTCGAACTGCTCGAACGGTCGGCAACCGCCTGGCGGAACTTGGCATAACGCCGGGCGTTCGTTTCGAGGCTCGCCGCCCTGCAAGGAGGTGCCGGAGATGGCCTTTGCACCGATGCCGCTGCCTTTCCCCAAGGACTCGCTCGCACCGGCGATGGGCGCGCAGACACTGGAATACCACCACGACAAGCACTACGCGGCATACACCAGGCGATTGAACGAGCTGATCGCCGGCACCGCGCACGAGCACGCCGAGCTCACCGCCATCGTGCGCGCCACGGCCGGCGCGAGCGGGCAGGAGGCGAAGATTTTCAACAACGCCGCGCAGACCTGGAACCACGAGTTCTTCTGGCAATCGCTCGCACCCAACGGCGGCGGCACGCCGCCCGAGCCGGTGCTCACCCGGCTCGCGGGCGCGTTTCAGTCGTTCGAGACCTTCGTGAACGCCTTCGTCGCCGCGAGCGTCGAGGAGTTCGGCAGCGGCTGGGCCTGGCTGGTCATGCCGCACGGCGGCGGCACGCTGCGCATCCTGACCACCCACGACGCGGACAATCCGCTCGCTCACGGCCTGGTGCCGTTGTGGACCTGCGACCTCTGGGAGCACGCTTACTGTCTCGAGTATCAGCACGAGCGCGCGCGCTTCGTGAGAGCGGTGATCGAGACCGTGGCGAACTGGCAGAACGTGGGCCGGCTGCTGGTCCTGGCCGCCGAGGACGACGGCACGCTGCGCCGGCCGGCCGACTGAATGCAATTGCGAGTCATTCTCGATTGCTAATAAAATGGCGCTCCGCCCGCGGCGCCGGGAGGCGCGGCGGCGCACAGTCGTTGCCCGCAACCCGCAACTCGAGCGCCTTTACTCATGCCCGCCTTCTCTCCGCTCACTCCCCTGCTTCGCAGCCTGCCCGCCGTGCTCGCCCTGGTCGCGCTGTGCGCGGGCTGTACCAGCCGCACGCCCGATGATCCGCGGCGGGCGGTGCTGGAGAACTATGCCGACATCGTCCTCGCCACCTACGAGGACTCGCTGAGCGCCGCCCGCGAGCTCCAGCAGGCCATCGAGGCGCTGCTCGCCGACCCGAGCGAGACGACTCTCGAGGCGGCGCGCGCCAGCTGGCGCGCCGCGCGCATTCCGTACAGCGCCTCCGAGGCGTTTCGCTTCTACGGCGGTCCGATCGATGCGGAAGACGGGCCCGAGCCGCGCCTCAATGGCTGGCCGCTCGATGAGAATCACATCGATGCGGTCGCCGAGACCTATAACGCCGCACCCGGCATCGACATCATCGGCAGCCCCGACGCCTTCCCCGAAATCACCCCCGAGCTCATCGCCGAGCAGAACGAGGCCGGCGGCGAGAAGAACATCGCGAGCGGCTGGCACGCCATCGAGTTCCTGCTCTGGGGCCAGGATACCAACGACCCGCCCGACGCCCCGGGACGCCGTCCCTACACGGATTTCATCCCTGACGGCGATCCGGCGACCGACCGCGCCGCGCGGCGCGGGCAGTACCTGCGCGCGGCCACCACGCTGCTGATCAGCGACCTCGAAAGCCTGGTCGACGCCTGGCGCAAGCTCGATGTGCATGACGCAGACGGCGATGGTGAACCGGACAATTATCGGGCGACGTTCGTGAGCGGCGACGTCTACACGGGCCTGAAGCGCATGTTCACGGGCATTGCCGCGCTGAGCGAGGTGGAGATGGCCGGCGAGCGCATGGAGGTGCCGCTGCTGTCGGGCGACCAGGAGGAAGAACAGAACTGCTTCAGCGACACGACCATCGAGGATCTGCGCGCCAATGCGGCCGGCATCGAGCACGTGTACTTCGGCCGCTACACCCGGCTCGACGGCAGCGTCGTGGAAGGCCCGAGCCTCGCCCAGCTGGTACGCGAGGCCGACCCGCGTGTTGCGGACGAGATGCAGGCGCGCATGGCGCGCGTGCGCGAGGCGCTCGCCGCGATTCAATCGCCCTTCGACCTGGAGATCCAGCCGGACAACGAGGCCGGCCGCGCCCGCGTGCGCGCGGCGATCGACGCGCTGCGCGCCCAGTCCCTGTCGATGTTCCGGGCGGCCGAGGCCATGCAGATCTTCCTGTCCGATCTCGAGGGGCTGGGCGATTGAGAGCGCTGCTGACGATCTGCGCGGCGCTCACGCTCGGTGCGTGCGCGCGGCACGATGGCTCGCTCGAGGCCCTGCTCCAGCCGGCCTCGGGCGGCGCGACGACGGTACAGGACGCCACGCGTCATGCGTACTCGCGTCCGGCTGCCAATCTCGACGTGCGCCAACGCGCCGCGTTCTTCATAGGCAACGCCTTCTTCAACAGTCCCTGGATCGTTGCGCCGGCAACGGCGAGCGCCCGGGATGGGCTCGGCCCGCTGTTCAATGCACGCAGCTGCGATGCCTGTCACAACAACGACGGCCGCGGCCTCCCACCCAAGCCCGGCGAGCGCCCGGTCTCGCTGGTGATGCAGTTTGCGACCGCCACGCCCGGAGACGGCAGCGAGCCGCAGGACGATCCACGCTACGGGGCGAACCTCAATCCCTTCGCAGTCGGCGGCGTTGCGCCGGAAGGCACCGTGCGCATCGAGCATCGCGAGATCCACGGCACTTTCGCGGACGGTGAGCCCTACACGCTGCTCGAGCCGCGGTACGTGTTCGAGGAGCTTGCCTACGGCGAGCTCGATCCCCGCACGGTGTACTCGCCACGCGTGGCGCAGGCCGTGTTCGGCGTCGGCCTGCTCGAAGCCATCCCCGAGGAGCAGATCCTCGAACGCAGCGATCCCGACGATCTCGACGGGGACGGCATTTCCGGCCGGCCGAACCGCGTTTGGGATCACGTGCGCGGCGCGCGGGTGCTCGGTCGCTTCGGTTGGAAGCTCAACCAGCCTGACATCGCGCATCAAACTGCTGCCGCCTTCTCCACTGAAATGGGCCTGACCACGTCGCTGCGCCCCGAGTCCATTTGCACCGAGGTGCAGGTGGCTTGCCGCGAGGCGCCCGACGGCGGCTCCCCGGAGATCAGCGACGAGATCTTCGAGCACATCGTCAACTACGAGCGGATGCTGGGCGTGCCGGCACGTCGCAATCTCGATGACCCACGGGTGCGCGAGGGTGCGCGCCTGTTCCTCGAGGCAGGCTGCGAATCCTGTCATCGCGCCACCTTCGTGACCGGCACGGTGCCGGACGCACCGTGGCTCAGCCAGCAGCGCATCCACCCCTTCACCGACATGCTGCTGCACGACATGGGCCCGCAGCTGGCCGATGGCCGCCCGGACATGGAGGCTTCCGGAAGCGAATGGCGCACGGCGCCGCTGTGGGGACTGGGACTGCTGCACACGGTCAACGGACACACCCGCCTGCTGCACGACGGGCGCGCTCGCGACGTGAGCGAAGCCATCCTGTGGCATGGCGGCGAGGCCGAGCGCGCCAAGGAAGCCTTCCGTAACATGACCCGCAGCGAGCGCGCGGCGCTGCTCGCGTTCCTCGATTCGTTATGAGCTGCGCAGCGCATCCGCGCGACCCACGGCGCCGGCGCCTGCTGCTCGGATCGGCCGCCACGGGCGTGCTGCTCGCAGGGGCCGGCACGGCCTGGCTGCGCCCGCCACGCCACGACGGCACGCTGTTCTCCGCCTTCGAGGATGCGCGCGGCGAGCAATACATCGGCGGCCTGTCCTTGCACGACGGCGTCGTGTTCGGCGCGCGCGTGCCCATGCGCGCCCATGGCTGCGCACTGGATCCGGACGGCTCGCGGGCCGTGTTCTTCGCCCGCCGCCCGGGCACACAGGCATTCGAGCTGACGCGCTCCACGCACCAGGCGCGCACCCTGTTCGAAACGCCGCCGGGGCGGCATCTCGCCGGTCACGGCGTGTTCTCACCGGACGGCCGGTGGCTGTACACGCCCGAGCACGACTATGAGAACGCGCGCGGCGTGCTCGCGGTGCGCGACGTCCGCACCTGGCGCATCGTCGCGGAGATCGATACGCGCGGCATCGATCCGCACGAGGTTCGTTGGTGGCAGCCGGGGCGCACCCTGCTGGTCGCGAACGGCGGCATCCTCACCCATCCGCGCAGCTTCCGGCGCAAGCTCAACATTCCGACCATGGATCCGTCGCTGTGCCTCATCGACGCCGCCAGCGGCGAATGCCTGGAACAATGGCGCTTCTACGATCACCTGCTGAGCATCCGCCACCTGGCCGTCGCACGCGGCAGCGCCGCGGTGGGCCTGCAGTACGAGGGCGAGCCGCAACAGGCGCCGGGCGTCGTCGCGCTGTATCGTCCGGGCGCGGGACTCGAGCTGCTGCAGGCGCCGGCCGCGGAGCGCGCCAGGTTTCGCGGCTACGTGGCAAGCGTCGCCGTGAGCGAGGCGCTCGACCTGGTGGCCGCGGCCTGCCCGTATGGGCAGGGCATCGCCTGCTGGGCACTGAGTGATGCCCGTTATCTCGGCTTCATCCGGCTCGACGCGGTCTACGGTTTGTCGTCACTCGCCGATGGCGTCATCGTGGCCTCGCAGCGCGACGGGACGGCCGTGGCGCTGGAAAGTCGACGGCGGTCACACTTTCTGGACGTGCACGGCCCCTTCCCGCTGCGTTGGGACGACCACTGGGTCGCGGCCTGAAAAGGTCACGGGCATAATCCGGGCGTCCTGGCCAGGAAACGCTCCACGATGCCGCTCCCCACGCGATTCTTGCCGCGCCTGGCGGCCGCCGCCGGCGCCTGGTGCTGCGCCGGCGCCGCCGTTGCACAGATGCCGTCGTGGGCGCCCGAGACGCCGCGCGTCATCGAGGATCGATTGCGCGCCGAAGTGCTGGTATTCGGCGCGCAGATCGATACGACCCTGCGCCTCGACCCTTCGCTGGCCGTGCAGGGTACGCCGCTCGACGCGGAGCACGACCTGGGGCTCGACGATTCCAAGCTGCTGACGCAAGCGGAGATCACACTGCTGCCCGGCGAGCGTCACCTGGTGCGTCTGAGCGGCATGAGCGTGAGCCGCTCGGCACAGACGCTGCTCGAGCGGGACATCGTGTTCGACCAGGAGATCTATCGGGCGAACGAGCGGGTCGACAGCGAGCTCGACCTCGTCACCGTAGGGCTGACTTACGGCTTCCGGTTCGTTGCGCGCGAGCGCGGCGAGTTCACCGGCACGTTCGGCATTCAAGTCGTTTCGGTCGAGGCCAATGCCGTGGTGCGCAGCCGCGTGATCCGCGAAGCGGAAAGCGGCGTGGCGCCGCTGCCGCTCGTCGGCCTGGAGGGCCGCTTCGACTTCACCGAACGCATGTCGGCCGAGGCGCGCCTGCAGTATCTGAGCGCGAGACTCGACGATGTCGAGGGATCCATCGTCGACGCGCGGACCGCCGTGAGCTGGCGATTGAACCCCCACATGGTATTCGGGCTGGGCTGGCGGCATCTGTCCTTCGACATCGACTCCCAGGATCAGGGTACGCCCGGCTATGTGGACCTGACGATCAGCGGGCCACTGTTGTTCGTACGCGCCAGTCTCTGAAGCGAGGGCTGCCCTGCAGCGCCATCCCCGTCCGCGCGCGCCGAGCGGGGGTCACGCCACGCCGGGCTCAGGCGATCGCCGCGGCCCGGGCGCTAGCGCGGCGGCAGCTCCTCGGGCGTCGACGATGCGCCGCCCTGGTCGGCGGGCGCCACACTCTCGGGCCGCTGCAGGATCACCACGCCGGGTGTCGCCGGCTCTTCGGCCTCGGCCGCAGGGGGCGCCGGCGGCTCACCCTCGGATATGGCCTGCTTGATGAACGTCTCGTTCAATTGGTGAAACATCCGCAGCAACCCATCCACGGCGCCGAACAGCATCAGCACCGGGACCAGCGCCACCAGGCACACGACCAGCCATTTCAAAGGCTTGGGCCTGGGCTTCATGCGGCTGCGCGCCATGGATTCCTGGGCGCGGGCCGCCACGGCACGCTGCAAATCGGTTTGCGGTTTCTCGAACGGCAGAATCTGCGCCGAGCGGGGCGGCGGGCTGGAATCGGCTGGCAACTGCCCGGGACTTTGTGTCATGTGCGCTCGAGGGTCTGGGATATGCACGTCGCGGCCACCTCGACTCGCCGAGGGTAACACAACGCCCCCGCTGCACCGACCGTTTGGCCGGTGCCGGCCGCCACCGGGCTGTCGGCGGACGGCCGACACGGATGGCTGGACGCATGGGTGTGCGACGACGGATCGACAGATCGCCATGGAAACGATTCCATCTCAGGACGCAACAGGGATGCCCCAGGTTGCATCGGGCGCTTCAGGAATCGGATGCGCACTTTCCGCAGAACAACACGTCTTTCGGACGATGATCCGCCGTCGCCCGAGGCGCACAATCGCACCGGTACCTGCACGTGCGAGATTCGCGATGAACCCGCTGCATGCGTCCATCCTGGCGAGCGTCGCGGTGCTGGTCGGCTGCGAGCTGAAGGCGCCCGAGGGGCGGTCGGGCGAGGCCGACCCGCCCGCGGCAACGGACGCGCCGACGCTTGCCGGGCCGCAACCACCGGCCCTGTATTCGGGGGTTCTGCCCTGCGCGGATTGCGCGGGCATCCGCTACGAGCTCGACCTGCGCCCGGACG
>QGUO01000029.1 GCA_003242495.1 Pseudomonadota bacterium
CGCCTTGGGCGCCCGCAAGGCCCCCCCCGCGGCGCTGGTACGCGAGCAGGTCGCCTGGGCGCTTGCCCGACACGGCCGATGAGGGCGCACGGATGCCGCCGGCGGGGGGCGTTGCCGGCGGGCCGCCGGCTCGGGCGGTCGGGCGCCGACGCTGCCGGCCGAAGCCGGCCGGCGGGTGCGCTCATCCGCCCGGAACGGTGGCGCGGACGTTGTCGATGAGACGGGCCCGCCCGATGCGCGCGGCCGCCAACACCACGAGGCGGCGGCCGGGCTGCGGCGTCGGCGCCTCCAGGGTCTCCGCGTCGCGGATGGCGAAATAGTCGGGCCGGAATCCAGCCTGCTCGAGCGCGCTGAATCCTTCACGCTCCAGGCGCGCGAAATCCGTCACCCCCGCTTCCACGGCCATGCGCGCGCGTTCCAATGCCTGGAAGATATGCGGTGCGCGCTCACGCTCGGCCGGGGTCAGGTAGCGATTGCGCGAGCTCATCGCGAGCCCGTCGGGCTCGCGTGTCGTCGGCGCGCCCACGATCTGCACCGGCATGCTCAGATCGTGCGCCGTCCGTCGAATGATCAGCAGTTGCTGATAGTCCTTCTCGCCGAACACCGCCACGTCCGGCTGCACCAGGTTCAGGAGCTTGGCGACGATGGTCGCCACACCCGAGAAGTGCCCCGGCCGGAAGGCGCCGCACAGAATGTCTTCGAGCCCGGGCACGTGCACCCGCACCGTGGACGCCTGGCCCCGCGGATACATGTCCTCGACCTCGGGCAGGAACAGCACGTCGACCTGCAGTGACTCGCTCATGCGGCGGTCCTCGTCGGGCGTGCGCGGATAGGCTGCGAAGTCCTCGTTCGGACCGAACTGCAGCGGATTGACGAAGATGCTGACGATCACCCGGTCGGCCAGCCTGCGTGCCTGCTGCACCAGGCTGCCATGGCCGGCATGCAGATTGCCCATGGTGGGCACGAAGGCGATGCGCTCGCCCGCGCGGCGCCATTGCGCGACGCGCGAGCGCAATTCGGCAGGTCGCGCGATGACTTGCATGATGGCTTCGGCTGAGGGAACGAGGGGTCAGAAGCAGTGTTCCGGCGCGGGGTAGGTCCGCGTCTTCACTGCCTCGACGTAGGCCTTCACGGCGTCCAGCGGGCTGTCGGCGCCGGCCATGAAACTCTTGACGAACTTGGGCTTGCGACCCGAGGTGATGTCGAGCACGTCGTAGAGCACCAGGATCTGCCCGTCGGTATCCGGCCCGGCACCGATGCCGATCACGGGCACGCTCAGCGCGCGCGTGATCTCGGCGCCGAGGCTTGCCGGAATGCATTCGAGCAACACCAGGTCCGCGCCTGCCTGCTCGAGCGCCTTGGCGTCACGCAGCATCTGCTCGGCGGCCGCCTCCTCGCGCCCCTGCACGCGGAAGCCGCCTGCCTTGTGCACCGACTGCGGCCGCAGCCCCAGGTGGGCGCACACCGCGATGTCGTGTCCGGCCAGGAACTCCAGGATCTCCGCCTGCCCGGCCGCGGCCTCGAGCTTGACCATCTTCGCGCCGCCCTCCTGCATCAGGCGCACGGCGTTCTCCAGCGCCTGCTCGCGCGAGGGATAGGTCATGAACGGCATGTCCGCGACCAGGAACGGGCGGTACAGACCCTTGGCCACGGCGCGGCAGTGATAAATGACATCGTCGAGGGTGACGGGCACGGTCGTGTCATGCCCCTGGATCACCATCCCGAGGGAGTCCCCGACCAGCACCAGGTCGACGCCCGCGTCGTCGACGAGCGTGGCGAAGCTCGCGTCGTACGCGGTGATGGCGGCGATTTTCTCGCCTTCGGTCTTCATCGCGTTCAGCGTCGAGACCGTCACCGGCGGCCTGGGCGCGTAGCGCTCTTGCAGGTGCTTGTACATGAGGGTCGCAAGGATGAACGAGGGCCGGGCAAACATCAACATTCCGGCCGCTCCGCCGCCTGCTTGTATACCAGCCGGCGGGCGCCGTCGGCGTCCCGGGTCAGCGCTCCAGGGTGGTCAGGGGGTTGTAGTACTGGCGCCCGCGGCGCATGCGCACGACCTGCTCGAACAGCTGCTCGTAGTCGCGGTCGTTGGACACGAAATCCGCCTGGGCGGCGTTGACGATGAGCAGCGGCGAGGCCACGTACTCATGAAAGAAGCGCGCATAGGCCTCCTGCAGCCGCTCGAGATAGTCGCGCTCGATGTACTGCTCGTAGCGGATGCCGCGCCGTGCGATGCGCTCGAGCAACACGTCCACGGGCGCCTGCAGATAGATCACGAGATCGGGCACCGGCGCGTCGATCGCCAACCGGGCGTATACCTGCTCATAGAGGGCGAACTCTTCGTCATCGAGCGTCAGCCGGGCGAACAGCCGGTCCTTGTCGAGCAGGTAATCGGCCACGCGTACGGTGTCGAACAGATCGTGCTGGCGGATGTCCTCGAGCTGTCGCGTGCGCTGGAACAGGAAGTACAGCTGGGTCTGCAGCGCCGCCGAGCGGGGGTGCTTGTAGAACCGCTCGAGGAACGGATTCTCGCCGGCCTGCTCGAGGATGAGCTCGCTGCCGAAGCTGCGTGCCAGGCGGCGCGCGAGACTCGTCTTGCCGACGCCGATCGGCCCTTCGACCACGATGAAGCGATGCGGCGCGACTGCGACAGGCGAATCGACCATGCGAGGATGTGACGTGTGTTATTCGAGGCGCTCGAGGCCCGCGGACCCGACGGCCGCTGCCAGCCTGCGGACGGAGCCATGGCCGGGCACGTGCAGATCGGGCGCGATGTCGAGCAAAGGATACAGGACGAAGTTGCGCTGCGGCACGCCCGGGTGCGGCACTGTGAGCTGCGCACTCTCGATGCGAGCGTCGCCGTATACCAGCAGGTCGAAGTCGATGCGTCGCGGACCCCAGCGCACCACGGGCCGCGCGCGCCCCATCCGGCTCTCGAGTTCCTTGAGCGCCGCCAGCATCTGTTCCGGCGAGCGTTGGGTCAGCAGCCCGGCGGCCGCGTTGACGTAGTGGGGCTGGCCGGGCGGCCCCAAGGGCGCGGAACGGTACAGTCCCGAACGCAGGATGAGCCGCGAGCCGGCCAGTCCGGCGAGCTCATCGAAGGCGGCGCGCACCTGCGCCTGCGGGTCATCGAGATTGCTGCCGATCCCGACGTACACCGGCACCCACGATGGGCTCGCGGGCGAATCCATGGCGCTCACGATCGACCGCTCACGAGGCGCTTTGCGCTTTGTGCGGACGACGCCGGCGCCGCCGGCGTTTCGCTCCGCTGCGGCGCGGCGCGCCCGCGGCGCCCCCCTGTTCCACGCGGGCGATCCGGTCCTCGGGCGAGAGGTCCTGGATCTCGGTCCACCACGTGGCCAGCTCGGGGTCGGCCTCGCCGGCGGCGGCACGCAGCAACAGGAAATCGTAGGCCGCGCGAAACCGCGGATGATCCAGCAGGCGCAGCGCGCGGCGTCCCTGGCGACGCTCGAAGCGCGGCTGCATGGCAATCATCTCGCGCATCGGCAGAGTGAAGCGCTTGGGGATGGCCACCCGTGACTGCTGCCGCGCCGTGACCCACTCGCAGGCCGCGATCAAGTCCTGCATCTCCGCGCCCTCGCGGCGCTCGGCGCGCTCGTAGGCGCGGCGGATGGCGGGCCACAACAGAACGGCGAACAGGAAGGACGGGGTCACCGACTTGTCGGCGCTCACCCGCTCGTCGGTGCCCTGCAGCCCGAGCTGCAGGAGCCGCGCGGCGGGACTGTCGGGTGCTTCCGCCAGCGCCTCGGCGAGATCCGGGAACAGGTGCTCGACCAGCCGAAAGCGCTCCAGCAATGCGAACGTTTTGGCGGCGCTGCCCGCCAGGAACAGCTTGTTCACCTCGTCGAACAGACGGGCCGGCGGCACTGCATCGAGCATGCGCGCGAGCTCCGGGATGGGCGCCGCCGTATCCTCGTGCATGGTGAAATCGAGCTTGGCGGCGAAACGCACGGCGCGCAGCATGCGCACCGGATCCTCGCGATACCGGGTATGCGGATCGCCGATCAGCCGCAGAATGCGCGCCCGCGCATCGGCCACCCCGCCAACGTAATCCCAGATCGAGAAATCCTCGATGTTGTAATAGAGCGCGTTGGCGGTGAAATCGCGCCGCCAAACGTCTTCCTCGATGGTGCCGTAAAGATTGTCGCGCAGGATGCGCCCGCGCTCGTCGAGCACCCGCCCGCCTTCATCGACGCTGCGATCCTCGTCGATCGCGGTGTGCGCCGCGCGGAAAGTGGCCACCTCGATGATCTCGCGCCCGAAACGCACGTGCGCCAAGTGAAAGCGGCGCCCGATCAAGCGGCAGCTGCGGAACAGCTGCTTCACTTGCTCCGGATGCGCGTTCGTGCCCACATCGAAATCCTTGGGCTCGCGACCGAGCAGCAAATCGCGCACGGCACCGCCCACCAGGAAAGCCTGAAAACCGGCATCCTTGAGCCGGTAGAGGACTTTGAGAGCGGACGGAGAAATGTTGGCCCGGGAGATCGGGTGCTCAGGGCGCGGGACCACCAGCGGCTCCCCGGACCCGGGAGCCGGCGTCGGAAAGGATGTCGTGTCGTTCAATAGCAAGCCACTTGAGGAAGAAAACCGGTACCGTATAATACCTCACCCTCTCGACCGGCGTCCCGCCGGAACCGGCACGCTCCCATCGTCTAGAGGCCTAGGACACAGCCCTCTCAAGGCTGCGACGAGGGTTCGAATCCCTCTGGGAGCGCCACTTCTCTCTAAGTGATTGAAAAATCTTGCCGGGAAATTGCCTATGCAGCGGTGTCCTCTGCCGCTCGCGACATCCGGCGTCCGCGCCCCCGGGCATCTCGACGCAGGCACCAATCAGGTCCGTTTTTCATCGGACGACCAATCAAGCGGAAGGGCCGCTTGGCTTCCTCGAGATCAAACGGGCGCGGAGTCACCAGCACTCGGCCATTCGCCAATCCGGCGCGTCGAGCGAGCGGCCTTGGATGCGCAGGAACGACATCGCGCGAGAACTCGTCATGCCGGCGACAGGCACACGAGTCCGCCATCCAACAGCTCCATCGAACCTTGGGCGGGCGGGTGCATCAGGGTCGTGCAGCCCGTAATCCGATTTCGCGCCGAGAATCCGCTCCAGAGCAGACTTGCATCTGCTCCTTCTTTGCTGTGGTGAGGCACTCCGTGTAAGCCGTCGCCGCGGCAGCCGCTTGGCTTCAGGACCCGCAATCCACAGCACGTGACAGCGGATTTCCGAGTGTGTAAGCATATACACACTGGTGGTCCCAAGAGAATTGCAGCGATGAGCAAGCGCATCAACGTAATGATCGATGACGACACGTGGAAATTTCTGAGCCGGGTTCCTGCCGGCGAACGCAGTCGAGCAATCAACGACGCTTTGCGAGCGTGGGTTACTCGCCGTCGGCGCAAAGACGCCGTGCGCGAAATGGATGCGCTGCGCACACAGCTGCCTCGGGTAAGCACAGAAGACGTGGTTCGATGGATTCGTGAAGACCGGGAGCGCGGACACTAATGCCCATACCCGTGGTAGTACCTGATGCGTCAGTCCTGCTCAAGTGGGTGCTGCCATCCGATGACGAGCCGGACGCAGACAAAGCGATCGAGCTGCGCGCTGCCATTCTGGATGACGCAGTGCACGCGATCTTGCCCCCACTATGGATCTATGAAGTGGGTAATACCGTTGCCCGTCGTTTCCCGGCGCAAGCGGAAAGTTGGCTATCTGCTTTGCTGAAATTCGGACTCGAAGAAGCCCCGCCATCCAAAGCCTGGCTTACGAAGGCTCTGGAGTTGACGAGCCGTCACCAGATTTCGTTCTACGATGCCGCATATCACGCGCTCGCGCTCGTTCACAAAGGTCTGTTCGTCACAGCCGATGTCAGATATGCCCATCGAGCGGCGGAATCAGGGTCCGTCATTGCTCTCAGCGAGTGGACACCATCTGATCCTTCCAGACCACACCCACATTGACAGCAACCATCGCCGCTCCGTCACGAACATGGAGAGGCGCGCCACACTTTGCGACCGGTACGAATCGACCGGATCCTCGAGACATGCGTTGCCAACGCAACAGGCAACACCCTCGGTGGCTGGCTGTGGATCGCGGCCATCGCCGTGATGCTCATGTGATCTTCGCCTGGTCGTGAGCGTTCGTCCCGATTCCCTCGCACGGCATGAGATGCTCACATCGAGGATTCACGTCGGATCGCTGCTGTGACGCTCAATGGCGTGCAGCGCCTCTGAAATTTCTGGCCATCGCTGATTCCGATCGACGAATCATGCTTGACGCGCCAGCCAGATACGAACGACCGCGAGCCGCTCCAGTGAGCTATCGCCCCCCTCGGCCTCCCCCGCTCCCAATGAACTGCTCAGGTCGCATCTCGATATGAACAAGACGCTGCGCGACCGCCTCCACTGCCTGAGGGACTGCAATGCATACCGAGTCTCTCGACCATCCCGCTGACGCCCCCCCTTGTGAGGCGCACGTCGCTTACGATGCGACCGCCCGTGACAGGCGTCCTTTGGTCATCGTGGCGCATGCCTGGGACGGGCAGAACGATGTGATCCGGCGCAAGGCCGAGGAGCTCGCGGGCTGGGGTTATGTCGGATTCGCCGCCGCGGACGCGCCGGCGCACGGACTGCGTGATCACGAGGCCGCCAGCCGGCGCGCCTGGACCGCTGCCCGGCAGTTCTTCAAAGAAGTGCTACAAGGCTAGACGCTTGCCCGCGTCCCGCCGCGCGCTTTGTGCATAATAAGGGTATCCCTGACGGAGACCTTATGACGCCCGCGGACCGCCGCATCGCCGAGCTGCTGGACAAGTGGCTCACCAGCATCGACCTGCACATGAAGTACGCGGCGTTGGACGATGCCGCCTACTTCGAGGTGCAGCCCTGGCCGAAGCACGATCGGCCCACCCGGTGGGTGCTGGAAGTGGCGCACCAGAAGCTTCAGGACCTCAAGGCGCAGTGTGTGGCCCGCCAGTCCATGGGCGACGGCAAGTTCGCCGAAGCGCTGGAAGCCATGGCCTTCCTGGCGAACCTGGTGGGCCTGCAGCACATCGAGCGCTTCATTCCGCTCGCCGATCCCGCCAAGGAACGCACGGTAGACGCCGCCACCACGGCGGCGGAGACGCCGCTGGCCGCCCCCTCCGTGCCGCCGGCCACCGCGGGCGACGAGGCCACGCGCGAAATGCCGCGCCTGAAACCCTCTCCGGCCAAGACTCCGGCGCCGGCCGGGCCAGAAGCCGCCCGGGGCGCGAAGGCCGCGCCGGTCCGTTCCGAGGGGGCCAAGCCCGCCCCACGCCCGGCTGCCCCACCGAAGGCCGCGACGCCCCAAGGACCGAAGCCGGTGGCCGTCACGGCCGAGGTCAAGGCCAAGGTGATCGCCGACGCCGTGCGCCTGACCAAGTGGGGCAAGCCCTGGCACGAGCTGGCCGAGCTGATCAGCCGCATCGCCGACCGTCCGGCCGTGGGCGAGATCCGCAAGATCCTGCGCGCCAATCGCCAGGAGATCGAGGCCAAGGCCAAGGAGACGCCCGCCAAGACCACGCGCTCACGCTGAACCCGCGCCGGGCGGGCGCGCTGCTCGGACTGGAAGACCTGCCTGGAAGTGCCCGGAGGGCCGGATGGGGTGCCGCGTCGTGCGGCCGGGGCCCCTGAGCGCCGGCCAGAGCAACAGGCCGGGCAAAAAAAAAAGCCGGGCGTCTTGCGATCACCCGGCCAGTCAGGGGGATTCGATTTCAGCCTCGGCGCCCGAGGGCAGCCGCGACTTCAGCAACCTTTGCAACCGATCCGGGCCTCCGCCGCCTCAGCGGCGTTCCGATCGCTGTGGCCGGACCCGATCTCGTTTTGCGATGCCAAATATAAAGCACTTTGCACCGCAACACAACCGCCTTTTGAAATCTTGGCTCAGTCTTTTCCGAAATAATTCAGTAACAAAATTGGCATAAGAGCCGTTCAGGGCTGCAACAGCCTCGCTTTGCAGCGCACGATAATCGCCCAGAATCCCGCAGCTCCCGCTCAGGGATTCCCCGCTCACACACCCTGGGGATCGTCCCGAGCGTCTGTCTTGAAATGCCTGGGACCGCTGGACAAAATCCGGGCGCTCGCCCGATTTGGCCCATCCGTCCGGGCTCCAAACCGACCTCGGCGAGCACCGCAGCCCACCTCGTGAGCCTCGGTCCCGGCCCAATCGCCGGAACCGACCTCGCCTGCTGCGGTCAGGAACTCGCGAAGCCGACGGTGCAGTAAGAACATTCATTGGCCCAAAGGTTCCCCAACGCATGATAGAGATCAGTCATCTCACCAAGCGCTACGGTGACTTCACCGCCGTCAACGACATTTCCTTCGAGGTGCGCCCGGGCGAGGTGCTCGGCTTTCTCGGACCGAACGGCGCCGGCAAGTCCACCACGATGAAGATGATCACGGGCTTTCTGGCGCCGACCTCGGGCACGGTGCGGGTTTGCGGCCATGACGTGCAGGCCGAGCCGCTCGCTGCCAAGGCCCGCCTCGGATACCTGCCCGAGGGCGCGCCCTGCTACGCCGAAATGACGGTGCGGGGGTTCCTCGAGTTCATCGCCGACGTGCGCGGGCTCCGCGGCGAGCGACGCCGCAGCCGCCTCGACGACGTCATCGGGCGGCTGGCGCTCGAGGGCGTGCTCGAGCAGGTGATCGAAACACTGTCGAAGGGCTTCAAGCGCCGCGTGGGACTTGCCATGGCGCTGCTCGACGACCCCGATGTGCTCATTCTCGACGAGCCCACCGACGGGCTCGATCCGAACCAGAAGCACCAGGTCCGCACGCTGATCAATGCCATGGCGCGCGACAAGATCATCGTGATCTCGACTCACATCCTCGAAGAGGTGGATGCCGTGTGCAACAGGGCCATCATCATCGCCGACGGGCGCATCCTCGCGGACGACACGCCACAGGCGCTTGCCGCCCGCTCGCCGTCCGGCCGGCTCGACGAAGTGTTCCGCTCGATCACCCAGGGCGCCCGGGGCACCCCGCCGGCCACGGACGCCGCGCTGGAGGCCGCCGCTCATGCATAACGTGGCAGCGATCTTCCGGCGCGAGTTCGCCAGTTATTTCGCCACCCCGCTCGCGTTCGTCTTCATCGTCATCTTTCTGATCCTCGCGGGGGCGTTCGCCTTCTACTTCGGCGGCTTCTACGAGCGCGGCCAGGCGGACCTGGCGCCGTTCTTCGCCTATCACCCCTGGCTGTACCTGTTCCTGATCCCGGCGCTGTCCATGCGCCTGTGGGCGGAGGAGCGCAAGTCCGGCAGCATCGAGCTGCTGATGACGCTGCCGGTGACGCTTTGGCAGGCGGTGCTCGGCAAGTTCCTCGCCGCCTGGTGCTTTGCCGGCGTGGCGCTCGCCCTCACCTTCCCCATGTGGATCACCGTCAACTATCTCGGCGATCCTGATAACGGGGTGATCCTGGCGGCCTACATCGGCAGCTTCCTGATGGCGGGCGGCTTCCTCGCCATCGGCGCGTGCCTCTCGGCGGCCACGCGCAGCCAGATCATCGCGTTCATCTTCACGGTGGTGGCCTGCTTCCTGCTGCTGATGGCCGGCTCACCCATGATCGTGCAGGTGCTCGGCGGGCTGCTTCCGCAAGCCATCATCGACGCGCTGGCCTCGCTGTCGTTCCTCACGCACTTCCAATCCATCGCCAAGGGCGTGATCGACCTGCGCGACCTGCTCTATTTCGGCACGACGATCGGCTTCTGGCTGATCGCCAACGCCATCGTTCTCGACATGAAGAAGTCCGACTGACCATGACGACGCAAACGACTGCACAAGACCGGGCGGCGGGCGGCGTTGCCGGCGCGCTCGGATTTCTCGGCCGCAAGGGCTCCGGCGCCACGGCGCTCGCCGCGCTGGCGCTGTTGTTCGTCGGCCTGACCATCCTCATCACGTTCACCCTGCGCGGCGCGCGCCTCGACCTGACGGAAAGCCGCCTCTACTCGATCGCGCCGGGGACACGCAACATCCTCGCCTCGCTGGACGAGCCCATCAATCTCTACTTTTTCTTCTCCGAGCAGGCGAGTCGCAACACGCCCCAGCTGCGCGCCTATGCGCAGCGCGTGCGCGAGCTGCTCGAGGAGATGGCGCAGCGCTCGGACGGCAAGCTCCGCCTGAGCGTGATCGACCCGCAGCCGTTCACCGAGGAGGAGGACCGGGCCGCCGAGTTCGGCCTGTCCGCGGTCCCGACCGGCACCCGCGGCGAGTCGCTGTACTTCGGCCTCGCCGGCACGAACTCGACCGACGGGCGCGAGACCATCGGGTTTTTCCAACCCGATCGCGAGGAGTTCCTCGAATATGACGTCACCAGCCTGATCTATCGCCTCGACAACCCCAAGCGCCCCGTGGTCGGCCTGATGTCGAGCCTGCCGCTGGACGCCTCGTTCGACCACATGAGCGGACGCATGCGCGAGGGCTGGACCAGCATCGCGCAGCTGCGCGAGATGTTCACGGTGCGCACGCTCGGCACGGACATCGAGTCGATCGCCGAGGACATCGACGTGCTGATGCTGGTGCACCCCAAGGATCTCCCGCCCAAGACGGCCTATGCCATCGACCAGTTCGTGATGCGCGGCGGCAAGCTCATGGCCTTCCTCGATCCGCAGGCCGAGAACGATTCGGCCGGCGCGCAGTTCGGCCCGGCCATGACGCCGCGCGCCTCCTCGCTCGAGCCGCTGCTGTCGAGCTGGGGTGTCGAGTTCGACCCGGACGTGATCCTGGGCGACCGCACCCTGGGACTCACGGTGGCCATGCGCGCCGGCGAGCCGCCTGCGCAGCACATCGCCATCGTCGGCTTCGATCGCGGCAGCATGAACGCCGAGGACGTGGTCACCTCGTCGCTCGATACCGTGAACGTCATGACCGCCGGCGCCTTCAAGCCCAAGCCGGCGGAAGACGGCGCCGAGGGGCCGACCTTCGAGCCGCTCATCCTCTCGAGCGAGAACGCCGCGTTGCTGCCGAGCTCGCGCTTCGCCTTCCTGGAGAACACCAGCGGCCTGCTCGACGGCTTCCAGGCGGCCGGCGAGCGCTATGCGGTGGCCGCCCGGGTGTCCGGCAAGCTGAAGTCGGCCTTCCCCAACGGCCACCCGGACGCCGAGAACGCCGAGGGCGCTTCGCCGGATCATCTCGCCGAGAGCAACGGCGAAGCCCACCTGATCCTGGTGGCCGACACCGACATCCTCTCCGATCCGCTCTGGGTGCGTACCCAGAGCGTGTTCGGCCAGCGCTTCGCGGTCGCCTGGGCGAACAACGGCGACTTTCTCGCGAACGCCGTGGACAACCTGACCGGCAGCGGAGATCTCATCAGCGTGCGCGCGCGCCAGAGCTTCTTCCGCCCCTTCACCAAGGTGGAGGAGCTGCGCCGCGCGGCCGACGAGCGGCTGCGCGCCAAGGAAAAGGAGCTCGACGAAGAGCTGCGCGAGACCGAGCGCAAGCTTGCCGAGCTCGAAGCGGGACGCTCGGGCTCCGAATCCGCCGCCAGCGCCCTGATGCTCTCGCCCGAGCAGGAAGCGGAGCTGCAACGCTTCCAGCAGGAGCGCCTGCGCATCCGCAAGGAGCTGCGCGAAGTGCGCCGCAGCCTCGATGTGGAGATCGAGCGACTCGGTTCGGCGCTCAAGTTCCTGAACATCGCGTTCGTGCCGCTGCTGTTGTCGGTCGGCGCGCTCGGCCTGGAGTACACACGCCGACGCAAGCTCACGGCCGGCCGCAAGGCGGCCGCGCGGACCGGTTGAGGAGGCTCTCATGACTGCACGCAAACTGCTCACGCTGGGCGTGGCGGCGGTCGTCGTGATCGCCGTGGCGCTCTGGGTCGCCAACCGCACCCCGGCATCGCACTCCGAGGCGCTCGGCGCCTTGCTTTATCCGGGGCTGCGCGAGGAAGTGAACTCGGTGGACGCCGTCCGCATCCACGCGGCCGGCGATGCGCGCGCCGTGGAGCTGCGCCGCGCGGATGAGGGGTGGCAGATCGCCCACCCCGAGGATCGGGCCGGCTATCCGGCCGATGAGGCCAAGATCCGGCGTCTGCTGCTCGCGCTCACCCAGGCCCGCCTCATCGAGGAGAAAACGTCGAACCCGGAGAACTACGCGGCCCTCGGCGTGGAGGACGTGAGCGCCGCCGATGCCGGCGGCGTGCGCGTCGAGCTCGGCGGCACGAGCACTGCCTTCGACCTGATCGTCGGCAAGCGTGGCCCCGGGGCGAAATCCACCTATGTGCGCCGCGTGAACGAGCCCGCCAGCTGGCTGATCGATGCGGCGCTCGAGGCCGATGCACGGCCGCAAAACTGGCTGGCGCGCGACATCGTGGATCTCACGGCCGACCGGGTGCAGTCCGCCGAGATCGCCGCCGGCAAGACGCCCTACACCGCCGCGAAAGCCTCGCGGGCCGACGCGGACTTCAAGATCGAGAAACTGCCGCGCGGCAAGCAGCTGAGGTCGCCCTCCGCGGCGAACGGCCTGGCCACGGCGCTCGCCAACCTCACGCTGAACGACGTGCGCCCGGCCGCCGAGCTCGAGAACGAAAAACCGCAGGCGCGCGCCACCTTCCGCACCTTTGACGGACTGGTCGCGCAGCTCAAGGGCTGGGAGCAGGACGGCAAGCGGCTCCTGGCGATCTCGGCCACGTTCGACGAGGCACAGGCGCAGCGCTTCCATCTGCCGACCGCCGCGCCCGAGTCGAACGCGGAGGAGCGCGATGCCGCAGAGTCCGAGTCATCGTCCGACAACGGCGCTGCCGGGTCCGCGGCCTCCGGCGTCCCGGCGTCCGCGCAGGACGATGCGCCGCACTCGCCGGAGAAGGTGCGCGCGGAGGTCGCGGCGCTCAACGCCCGTGCGGGCGCCTGGGTCTTCGAGATCCCGCAGTACAAGTACGACGCGATCTTCAAGCCGCTCGAGGACATGCTCGAGGATTAGCGTGACGCGGGCGCGGCCGCCCATGCGGCGCCGCGCCCGTCCGGCCATGCGATCGCGGGGCGCCTCAGCGCTTGGGCACCATCACCACGCGCGTGCGCGTCCAGCGGTCGTGCCAGGCGAGCCGGTCGCGGTCGATCCAGATCCAGAAATAGCCCAGCCCGAACGCGAACAACGACACACAGGCGGCCGCCAGGCGCTTGATGGAATCCGCCCAGGTCAGCAGCGCGCCGTCCTCGCGCACGACTTTCAGGCGCCAGGCCGTCATGCCGAGCGTCTGCCCGCGGCGCGTCCAGAACCAGCCGAAGAACGCCACGACGATGCCCACCAGCAGCAGGCGATAGGCGTGCTCGAAGGCACCGACCGTCTCCTCCAGGATGGCCTCACCCGCCGTGAACGGCAGCACCAGGGCGGTGACCACCATCATCACCGCAACCAGCAGCAAGGCGTCGTAGAGCATGGCGCCGAAGCGTCGCAGCACGCCGGCGCTGCGCGCCATGGGTTGTCCTGTAGTACTCATATCATCGCACCCGCGCGATCGCCGCTGCCGTGAGCGCGGCCAGCAGCACGGTCGGCGCCCAGGCCACCACGAACGGCGGGATGCCGAACACTGCCCCGCCGCTCTCGAGCAGACGCGCGAACAGAAAGAATGCCACGCCGATCATGATGCCGATCACGGTGCGCACGCCGCTGCCCGTCGAGCGCATCGGACCGAACGCGAACGGCACGGCGAGCATCACCACCACCGGCACGGCCGCGGTGCGCGCGATGCGCGCCCAGAACGCGGTCTCGTAGCGGTCGGCCTCGAGCCGGTTCTGTCGCAGATACTGCACATAGCCATACAGGCCGACCAGCGGCAACGCGTCGGGATCGGCGATGGCCAGTCCCAGGAACTCCGGCGACAGGTTCGTCTCGAACTCGGCCTGCGGCGCATGGCGCGCCACGACGCGTCCGTCCTCGAGCCGCGACTCGCTGAAGCCCTCGAGCCGCCAGCGGTTGTGGCCCTCGATGCTGGCGCCGTTGGCGTGTGCGACGCTGCGCAGCCGGCGTTGCGCATCGAAATCGAAGATGTACACGCCGCCGTAGCGGTTGTCGGCCGATTGCTGCCGCACGGAGATGATGGTATCGCCGTCCTTGGCCCAGGCGCTCTGCGTGCCCGCCATGCTGTAGTCCTGATACTTCTCGAAGGTCCTGACCTGCCGGGCGTAGCGCTCCATGGGCGGGGCGAGATATTCGCCGACCACCGCGGTCGCCGCCGCGAGCACCAGGCCCGCACCGGCCACCCACCATGCAATGCGCGCCGTGGAGACGCCGGCCGCCCGCACCACCACCAGCTCCATGGCGCGTGCGAGATTGCCGAGGGCAAGCAGTGCACCGATCAGCGCCGCGATCGGCAACAGGTCGAAGGCGTACTGCGGCAGCCGCAGTCCGGCGACGAGGAAGGCATGTCGCATCGAGAACGTGCCGACGCCCACGTCGTCCTGCTGTGCGATGATCTCGTACAGTCCGCTGAGCGCAAGGAGCACCAGCACCACCATCGCGGTGTAGGCCAGGATCGAGCGCATCAGATAGCGGGCGAGCACGGGCATGGCGTCAACTCCGGGCGAACAGCGTCAGGCGCGGCGGGTTCTCGCGCATCAGCAGCCAGAGTCCCAGGCCGACCGCGATGGCATGCACCGCCCACAGGCCGCCCCCGCCGATCAAATCGCCCGCCATCCAGGTGCGCGCCGCGGTCAGCAGCTGCGAGTACACGAAGTAAACCAGGATCGCCACGCCCATGCGCGCGAAGCGGCCCTGCCGGGGTCGCAGGCGCGCCAGCGGCACGGCCAACAGCATGAGCACCATGGCCATCAGCGGTGTGGAGATGCGCCAATGCAGCTCGGCGACGTCCGCCCGGTCGGACGACCCCCACAGCTCGCGCGTGGGCTTCATCTCCGCGTCGCGGGTGCCATCGATGCGCTCGCCGAGGCGGATGGGAATGCCGCCTTCGCTGAAGCGGATCATGCGGAACTCGCCGCTGCCCGGCACGCCCTCGTAGACTTCGCCGTCGTACAGGACGAAGGTCTGCTCGGCCTGGCCGGCGCCGCGTTGCTCGGCGCGCGCGGCCACCCAGATCTCCAGCCGCCGCTCGTCGGCGCCGTCGGCGGTGCGGGACATGGCGCCGCCCGCGACGGTCGCACGCGACTCGCCGATCGGCTGCACCCCGCGTTGTGCCGGCCCGGTGCGATCCACGAACACGTGCACGTTGTGCAGCATGCCCTCGGCATCGACGCGCCCGGCCTAGAACACCACGCTGCCACCGCCGCAGGGACGGAAACGGCCCGGCCCCAGCTGC
>QGUO01000421.1 GCA_003242495.1 Pseudomonadota bacterium
ATAAATGCCGCCGGCGGCGATGTCCTTGCGCGCCGCGCCCTTGGAGGCGCACAAGCCGCTTTCCACCAGCGCGTCGACCAGCGTGTACGTCCCGAGCGCATCGCGCGACTTGGTGGTCGAGGGCGCCTCGCTCATCACATCGAGCAGCGTGCGCTCGTCGAGCTCGCGGATCGAGCTGCCGAACAGCGCCTGGGTGGCACGCTCGGCGCGGGCGAGCTCCTGCTCGCCGTGAACCAGCCGCGTCACCTCGCGCGCCAGGGCCTGCTGGGCGGCACGCTTCTCCGGCTCGCGTGCCAGCGCCTCCTCGAGCGCGGCGAGCTCCTCGTGCGACAGGAACGTGAAGTACTTGAGGAAGGTCATCACGTCGGCGTCGGCGGTCTGCACGAAGAACTGATACAGCCGGTACGGCGAGGTCTTGGCGGCGTCCAGCCACACCGTGCCCTGCTCGGTCTTGCCGAACTTGGTGCCGTCCGCCTTCATCACCAGCGGGTGGGTGAGCCCGAAGAGCTTCGGTTGCGGGCGGCCTTCGGCGGCCTCCATGCGGCGCGCAAGCTCGATCCCGGCGGTGATGTTGCCCCACTGATCCGAGCCGCCGATCTGGATGGTGCAGCCGCGGTCATGGTACAGGCGGTAGAAATCGTAGGCCTGCAGCAGCATGTACGAGAATTCAGTGTAGGAGATGCCGTGCTCGCGATCCTCCAGGCGCGCGCGCACCGACTCCTTGGCAATCATGTGATTGACGGTGAAGTGCTTGCCGACGTCGCGCAGGAAGCGCAGGTAGGAAATCTCCTTGAACCAGTCGTGGTTGTTGACCACCACCGCCGCCGCGGGCCCTTCGAAGGCGAGGATGCTGCGAATCACCCGGGTGATGCCTTCGAGATTGTGCGCGATCTGGTCCTCGTCGAGCAGCGTGCGCTCCTGGGCCTTGAAGCTCGGGTCGCCGATCATGCCGGTGGCCCCGCCGACCACGGCGATCGGCTTGTGGCCGGCCAGCTGGAAACGGCGCAGCGTGAGCAGCGGCAGCAGGCTGCCCACGTGCAGGCTGTCGGCGGTGGGATCGAATCCGGCGTAGAGGGTCTGACTGCCCTCAGCCAGCGCCTGCTCCAGGCTCGGGTCGGTGACTTGCTTGATGATGCCGCGGAAGGCGAGGTCTTGATAAAGATTCATGTAAGGCGCAAGGGATCGTCGGGAGCCGGCAACTTTCGGCCTTCGCCGCGCCACCGTCAACACTTGACGGCGGCCGGACAGTCCCGCCCGGCCTTCATTCCTCCTCGACCCGACGCCAGGCCTGGGTCAGTTCCTGCTGCTTGCGCGGCGGCACCGGATCATAGTGGCTCAAATCCATGGTGAAGGTGCCTTCCCCGCCGGTGAGCGACTTCAGGCGCGACTGATAGTCGCCGATCTCGGCGAGCGGCACGAGGGCGCTGATGCGCGCCCGCTGACCGGCGAGCGTATTGTTGCTGCTCACCCGCCCGCGGCGTGTCGCGAGGTCGCCGGTGATGTCGCCGGTGGCCGCACTGGGCGCCGTCACCTCGATGCGCACCACCGGCTCGAGCACGATGGGGCCGGCCTGCTTCACCGCGTTCAGGAAGGCGCGCCGCCCGGCCGTGACGAACGCCACCTCCTTGGAATCGACCGGATGGTGCTTGCCGTCATGGACGATCACGCGCACGTCCTGCAAGGGAAACCCGGCGATCGCGCCCTCCGCCAGCACCTGGCGCACGCCTTTCTCCACGGCCGGAATGTACTGCGAGGGAATCGCCCCGCCCACCACTTCGTCCACGAACTCGAATCCCCGGCCACGCTCGAGCGGCTCGACGCGCAGGTACACCTCGCCGAACTGG
Source organism: Pseudomonadota bacterium (assembly GCA_003242495.1). Classification (GTDB taxonomy): domain Bacteria; phylum Pseudomonadota; class Gammaproteobacteria; order Steroidobacterales; family Steroidobacteraceae; genus Steroidobacter. The sequence goes on from QGUO01000421.1 coordinate 1,845, forward strand.
CCGGCGCCACCGGTCTGCTTCTTGTGGCGATGATGGCCCTCGGCGGGCCGTGTGATGGTCTCGCGATAGGGGATGCTCGGCGGATGCGTCGTGCAGCGCACGCCGTAACGCTCGCCCATGCGCTCGAGCAGCACTTTCAGATGCAGCTCGCCCATCCCGTAAAGCACGGTCTCGTTGAGGCTGGGGTGATGCTCCACGCGCACGCTGGGGTCCTCGGCGAGCAACTTGTGCAGGGCATCGGACAGCTTCTGCTCCTCGCCACGGCGCTCGGGCTCGATCGCCACGCCCGCCATGGCCGGCGGATACGCAATGGGCTGCAAGTGAAAATGATCCTCATCGTGCGAGTCGTGCAGCACCGCGTCCACATGCAGCTCGTCCACCTTGGCCACCGCACAGATGTCGCCGGGAATGGCCACTGGCACTTCGGTGTGTTCCTTGCCCTGCAGGCGGTACAGGTGCGCAACCTTGAAGGGCTTGCGCGCATCGCCGACGAACAGCTGCGAGCCGGCCGCCACGGTGCCCTGGTGCACCCGGAAGCAACCCAGCTTGCCGACGAATGGATCGATGCTCACCTTGAACACATGCGCGATCACATGCTTGTCCGGATCCGGCGTCACGCGCACCCGCTCTGCGCTGGCACCCTCGCCCTTGATGAAGGGCGGCGGATTGCCTTCCAGGGGATTGGGCAGCAGACGCGCGATGATCTCGAGCAGCTGCGCAACGCCGGCGCCGGTTTCCGCGGACACGAAACACACCGGCACGAGATGCCCCTCGCGCAGCGCCTGTTCGAACGGATCGTGGAGCTGCTCGGGACTCAGCTCCTCGCCCTGCTCGAGGTACAGCGCCATCAGCGCCTCGTCCACCTCCACGACCTGGTCGATGAGCTCGGTATGCGCGGCGGCCACATCGGAAAAGTCCGGCCGGGCCGCGCCGGGCTTGAAAAAACAATCGACGACCGAGCCACCGTTCTCGCAGGGCAGGTTGAGCGGCAGGCATTCGCGACCGAACGCCTCGCGCAGCTCCGCCAGCACACGCTCCGGCTGCGCATCACGGCTGTCGATCTTGTTCACCACCAGCAGCCGCGCCAGGCCGCGATCGCGGGCAAAATCCATCATGCGCTGGGTCATCGGCTCGACGCCGGCCGCGGCGTTGACCACCACCGCAGCGGTATCGACGGCCTCGAGGGCCGCGAGCGATCGGCCCAGGAAGTCCGGATAACCCGGCGTATCGATGAGGTTCACGCGGCAGTCCCCCAGGCGGAAATGCACGATGGCCGCATCGAGCGAATGTCCGAGCTGCCGTTCCTGCAGATCGAAGTCGCACACCGTCGAGCCGCGCGCCACGCTGCCCTTGGCGCGGATCGCACCGGCCTCGAACAACAGGCTCTCGGCGAGCAGTGTCTTGCCCGAGCCCGCATGGCCCACCAGTGCGAAATTACGCAGATCCGCGGTCGAATGAGCCATGGGGAAGTCCTCCCGGAAGTCGTGCTGCGAGAATACGCCCGACCGTCGCGGCAGCCGATTACGGTTATCTAGTATGAAGCGCGCGATGAGGCCTGCGCGGGGGGCGTGCGGCGGGCCATCGTCAGGCCGGCCGCGATCCTGCGCGATGGCGTGGACGCATGCCGCACTCGCCCTGCTGCACGCATCCGGCGAACGCGCCTTTGTTGAGGTGCACGGCCGGTGCGCTTACGCTATCCCCT
>QGUO01000030.1 GCA_003242495.1 Pseudomonadota bacterium
GGGGACGATGGTCCAGTCACCGGCAGTGATCTCGTCCTGCAGGAACGCCGAGTAGGCCCAGGCGCGGTAGGGCTCATCGCGCGTCAGCCTGCCGCGATTGCCTTCATGCAGGATCTCACCGACCTCGCCCACGGTGCGCCGGTCGCTGAAGCGGTGCCGTTCGGCCCTCAGCCCCCATTGCAGCCGATGCTCCGCGCCCCAGGCGGACAGCCCGGCCTTCTCCATGCGCGTCTCGAGGCCGAAGGTGCGGTAGTGCCGGTCACGGCTGATCATCTGGCCGTTGCCGTCCGGCCCCGGCACGAAGGCGCCGTCCCCGTCGTCGAGCACCAGCTGGGGCAATGCTCCCACCTCGTACTCGCCCGGGTCGACGGTGAAACGCGGACGATCGAGGTCGGTGACGAACAGCTTGGTCGAGACCGTCCATCCCGCGTCACCGACGTAGCTGTGAACCACATCGCCCTTGAGGTAGTCGACGGCGATGGTGTCGAACTCCTGGCCGAAGCGACCGAGCTTGGTACGCGGCGCGACCGCGTACTCGGCGGGCGTCAGGTTGCTCTCGTCGTAATGCGAGCGCTCACGCAGGTAGACACCGGAGAGGCTCAATGTATGGCGCTCGTTCATGCGCCACTCGGCGGCGGCATAGAAATCCTGCAGATCCAGGTCCTCGACATCGAACGCGCCCTCCCCCTCGTGCCGCGTGTAGGCGAACACGGTGCCGAGCGCGCCGTCCGTGCGGCGATGCATGAAGTGTTGCTTCGAGGTACCCCGATCGCCGATGGCGAGATCGAGCGTCGTCTCCGGTCGTTCGGTCGGACGCTTGTTGCGGAAATTCACGATACCGTGATTGTTGAGCGGCCCGTAGAGGATCTGGCCGTTCGCCTTGAGGACCTCGACGCGCTCGAGGCGCTCCATCGGCGGGGTGTAGTGCGCGCTGGAATCGAGGTACGTGGACGCATTGATGGGCGTGCCGTCCTCCAGCAGCAGCACGTTGCGCGAGCGGCGCGAGGGGGCCCCACGAATGCCGATGCCCGAGCGGCGCCCGAAGATGTCGTCGTCGAGCGCTCGCACGCCGGCCGTGAAGTCGAACGCATCATGCAGGGTGTACGGTCGCAGCCGCTCGATCTCCTCTGCGCTCAGCACGCTCGTTGCGCCGGGTACGCGCTCGGGCGTATCGAGCAGTCCCCAGACGATCACCGTCGGCATGGACGGCGGCGTCGGCTCGTCCGCCGCGCCCGCCGACGATTGCACTGCCCACGCGGCAGTCGCGAGCAGCGCCGTGCTCCAGGTTCTTGTAATACGCATGTGTTCCCCTCGTTCCCGCGAGCCGGTCGGAGCTGGGCGCCACGCCGGCCTGGACGTGCCTGTGCTTCACAGCGACAATCGCATCCGCGTTGTCGGCTGCCATCGTTGTTCGAACGGTGAAGCGTTCCACGGCGCGTCGCGGGTTCCAAGGGAGTTTTTCCCGATTGCGTCCGTGACCCGCGCGTCGCGATGCATCGGTATCCACATGGCACTCTCGGTTCGAGCGCTCGACACTCAGAATCCGTCCAAGCCGCGCTTTCCCTGGCGCGATGCGGCCGTGGTCGTCGCGGTCACACTGGCCACCGCCTTCCTCGGCATCTACTTCGAGGCCAGCGAGCGCCTGTTCGAGGCGACGCGCGGCTACGAGCACCTGCAGCTCGATGAGCTGCCGGCCGCCATCCTGGCGCTCGCCCTGGCGCTCATGTGGTTCGCCTGGCGCCGCCAGCGTGAGCTGTCCGACGAGCTTGCGCGCCGGCTCGAGATCGAGCGGCAGATCGAAAGCCTGCTCGCCGACAACCGTCGCCTCGCCCAGCGCTACATGCAGGCGCAGGAGGCCGAGCGCAAGCATCTTGCACGGGAGCTGCACGACGAGATGGGCCAGTACCTCAACGCGATCAGGATGGACGCGCTGGCGATCGAACAGCGCATCGGCGAGGGCGAGCCCGAAGTGCGCCGCGCCGCCGGCGCCATCGCCCAGCACGCCGGCCATGTGTACGCCAGCGTGCGCGATCTGATCGGCACGCTGCGCCCGGTGGGCCTCGACGATCTCGGCCTGCGCGCCGCGCTGGAGCATTGCCTGGCGCATTGGCAGCAGCGGCTGCCGGATGTGGCCTTTTCGATGGCCTTCGAGGGCGACGTCGACTCGCTCGGCGAGGAGATCAGTCTGGCGATCTATCGGCTGACCCAGGAGGCCTTGACCAATGTCTCGCGCCACGCCGCGGCAGCCAATGTGCACGTGCGCCTGGCGCGGGTGCACATGCCGGGCGCGAGCCAGGATCGGCACCAGGAAGTCATGCTCGAGATCGCGGATGACGGCCGGGGGGCGGACCTGCAGCGCATCCGCTTCGGACTCGGCTTGATCGGCATGCGCGAGCGCATCGAGATGCTGGGTGGCACGTTGCAGGTGGCCAGCCCGGCCGGCAAAGGCTTTCGCATCGATGCGCGCATTCCCGTGGCCACGCATGGGCAGGCAGCGACATGAGACAGCCGATCACCGTATTGCTGGTGGACGACCATGCCGTGGTGCGCGAAGGCTATCGGCGCCTGCTCGAGGACAGCGGCCGCATCGTGGTGATCGGCGAGGCCGCGACCGCTGCGGCCGCATACCAGCAATTCTGTCAGCTCGCGCCGCGCGTGGTGGTCATGGACATCGCGCTGCCCGGGGCAAGCGGCATCGAAGCCATGCGCCGCATCCTGGCGCGCGAGCCCGGCGCACGCATCCTTGCCTTCAGCATGTACGAGGAAGCCATTTTCGTGCGACGCGCCTTCGAAGCGGGCGCGGCCGGCTACCTCACCAAGGCCAGCGCCCCGGAAGTGCTGCTGGCCGCCGTCGAAGCCGTCGCCAGCGGCAACCGCTACGTGAGCAGCGACGTGGCGCACGTCCTGGCCGCCAGCGCGCCGCGGACCCTGGGGACCGGACACGAATCCCTGTCGGCGCGCGAGTTCGAGGTCTTGAAGCTGCTCGTGCAAGGCTGGTCACTCAGCGCCATCGCCGAGCAGCTCGGCGTCCATGCCAAGACCGTGGCGAACCATCAGTCGTCCATCAAGCACAAGCTGGGCGCCAACAGCACCGCGCAGCTGTTCCACGCGGCTTTCCGCCTCGGCCTGCTGCCGGCGGCACCGCTGCCCGACTCGAACGAGCGGGGCTGAGCGCCCCGCTCCCGGTCAGCCTGCCCTCAGCCGCCTGTCACGGGGACGGCCACCGCTCCCCAGGGGCGGGTGCCCACCGGCACGGTGGCGATCACCTCCAGGGTCTCGGTATCGATCACCGAGACATCGTTCGAGGGGCCGTTCGCAGTGTACAGCCGCCGCCCGTCCGGGCTCATGGCCACCCCCCAGGGCCGCTCGCCGACTTCGACCTCGCGTACCGGCTGATAGCTCTGCGCATCGATGGCCACCACCGTGCCGCCGCGGCCCGTGGTGACGTACACCAGCGCGCCGTCGGGCGAGACCGCCGCTTCCATGGGCCGCACCATCTCGCCTTCGAGCTTGATGGTATGCACGACCTCGTGCTTCGAGGTATCCACCACCGATACCGTGCCATCGAACTCGCCGGTGACGAACGCGCGCGTGCCATCGGGCGTGAACGAGGCGGTGCGCGGACGCTGTCCCACCTTGAACTGCTTGATCACCTCGTTCTTGCTCGTATCGATCACCGACACCTGGTGATCGGCTTCCGAGGTCATGTACACGAAGCGCCCATCGGGGCTGATGCCCACGCCTTCCGGCTCACCACCCACCGGCAGCGAGGCCAGCAGCTCGCCGCTCTCCACGTCCACGATGGCCGCGGTGCCGGTGTCCTCGCTCGCGATGTACAGCGTCGCACCGTCGTGGCTGACCACCATCTGCTCGGGATCGGAGACCCCACGGATGATCCGCTCGAGCGTCAGCGTCTCGATGTCCACCACGCCGATGCCGTCGGCCGACGGATCCGGGGGCGGCAGCTTGCTCTCATCGACGCCGGGGCCGGCGATGGGCGAGCCGCTGAGCGCCACGAACAAGCGCTTGTTGTCGGGTCCGACGCGAATGCCACGCGGGCGCTTGCCCAGCGCCACGGTCGCAAGCACCTCGTGGGTCTCTCCGTCGATGACGGTCATGTCACCGGACATCTCGTTCGTCACGTACACCCGGTAGGAGCCGCTCCCCGCCGGGGCGCTGGACGTGCTTTGCTGCGCCGCCGTGGATGAGCCGGTTGATTCCTCGGCCTGCCGACGCTCACCGCAGCCCGCCAACATGAGCGCCGCGAGCGCTGCCAACAGGGCCGGCAAGGAAGTGCACGCGGCCGCGGGCCGTGCGACGCGGGAGATGATGGGGAACTTCACTGCAACCTCCGCAATATTCCAACTACGCCTCGAGGCACTGACGTTCGCCGACGGACGGCCCGGCTCGATCCGGGCGGCCGGCGCAGCGCGCAGCATCGCAGCCATATCGCCGCGTGTCCAAGGCTTTGCGCGCGCGACGCGGCGCCGCAACCCGAAATTCGGGAAAAACTCCCGGTACACGCTCGACTTCACTCTGTTATGTGTCTCGTATCCACCTGGGTATCTTCCAGGGTATCCGCGAACGGAGACCTTCCGTGAGTGCATCCGGCACGATTTGCAGGGGACGCTGGCTGACGGGCTGCGCCGCGGCCGCGCTGGCCGTGACGAACAGCCTCCCGGTGACGGCAGCCGAGCGCCCGCCTCGTCGCACCCTCGAGACGGTCGAGGTGGTCGGCACGACACCGCTCGAAGGCTTGAACGTGCCGCGCGACCAGGTGCCCGCCAACGTGCAAAGCGCCAGTGGCGCCGAGCTTGCCCCCGAGCGCACGTCCACGCTGGCCTCGTTCATGAACGAGCGGCTGGCGAGCGTGCACATCAACGAGGCGCAGTCCAACCCCTGGCAACCGGACGTGAGCTTCCGCGGCTTCGCCGCCTCGCCGCTGCTCGGCAATCCCATCGGGATGTCGGTGTTCGTCGACGGGGTGCGGGTGAACGAATCCTTCGGCGATACGGTGCTGTGGGATCTGATCCCGACCTCGGCCATCGACACCGTGGACCTGTTGCCCGGCGCCGGCGCCGTGTTCGGCCTGAACACCCTGGGCGGGGCACTGGCGCTGCGCACCCGCTCCGGACGTACCGCTCCGGGCGTGAACATCGACGTGTCGGGAGGCTCCTTCGGACGGCTGAGCGGCGAGGTCAGCGCCGGCGGCAGCGCCGGCGCGCTGGATGGATTCCTTGCCATCGGCCATCACGAGGAGGACGGCTGGCGGGATCACTCCCTGTCGCGCGTGCGTCAGCTCTTCGCCAAGGCGGGCTGGGAGAGCGCGACCAGCCGCGTGGCGCTCTCCTACATGCGCGCCGACAATCGGCTCATCGGCAACGGCCTGGTGCCCGAGCCGCTGTTCGCGGAACGTCGCGAGTCGGTGTACACGTATCCCGACGAGACCGAGCCGACACTCGATTTCCTGAACCTCATTGCACGACACGACCTTGGCGCCGGCTGGCAGCTCGCCGGCAATGCCTATTGGCGTCGGGTGCACATCCGCACGTTCAACGGCGATGCCGAGTATGACGACGGCGATACGCCCTTCGATTTCTCGGACGACGAGTACGAGGCCGAGAACCGCCGCACGCGCACCGCGCAGAACACGGTGGGCGCTGCACTGCAGCTCGCCTACGAAGGCCGCCTGGCGGGCCGCGACAATTACTTCGCCCTCGGCGTGAGCCGCGACAAGGGGCGGGCCGATTTCCAGCAACTCGAGCAGGAAGCCGAGTTCACCAACGATCGCGGCACGATCGGCGAAGGCGAGTTCGAGCTGGATACGCACGTCTACGGCAAGAACGTCTACGATTCGATCTACCTCACCGACACGCTGGCGCTCGACGAGCGCACGCATCTCACCCTTTCGGGCCGCTACACGCGTGCCCGGGTGGAGATCGAGGACCGCAGCGGCGAGCAGCCCGACCTCAATGGCCGGCATACGTTCAACCGCGTGACGCCCGCCGCGGGCATCACCTACGCCCTGACGCCTGCAATCACCCTCTACGGCGGCTACAACGAGGGCTTTCGCGTGCCCACGCCCGTCGAGCTCACCTGCGCGGACCCGGACGACCCGTGCTCGCTGCCGGTGGGATTCGTGGCCGACCCGCCGCTCGAGCCGGTGATCTCCCGCTCCTGGGAGCTCGGCGCGCGCGGCACCCTGCGCGAGTCCATGCGCTGGAACGCGACGCTGTACCGCACGCGGCTCACCGACGACATCCTGTTCACGTCCGTGGGCGCCAGTCAGGGATTCTTCGCCAATGTGCCGGCGACGCGCCGTCAGGGCGTGGAACTGGGGCTGTTCGGACAGCTCGGCACGCTGTCCTGGGAAGCCGATTACTCTTACGTGGATGCCACGTTCCGCTCGGACGCCGAACTGTTCAACCCCGTCGCCCTGCCCTCCGATCCCAGCCAGCCGGCGTCGATCCAGGTCACCTCGGGCGACCGGTTGCCGGGCGTGCCGCGTCATCTGTTCAAGCTGGGGGTGGAGTGGCAGCCCACCCCCGCGCTGACGCTCGGCGCGCAGACGTTCTACGCTTCCGGTCAGTACCTGCGCGGCGACGAGAGCAATCTCACCGAGCCGCTCGGCGGCTATACCCTGGTGGGGCTGCGTGCCGCCTACGAAGTGGCCGACGGGCTGCGCCTGTACGCCCGCGTGGACAACGCGTTCGACAAGGAGTACGAGACGCTCGGCGCTTACAACCGCAACGGCTTCGATGGCAACGAGCCGCTCGAAGGCGTCGGGCCGGGCCCGGTGGAGCGTTTCATCTCCCCTGGCACGCCGCGCAGCTACTGGGTCGGGATCCAGTACACGCTCGGCGGTGACGAGTAGTTGCCGAGCGCGCTGCACCGCAAGCACCGCGCTTTCCTGCGTTTCCCCGCCCGGCCGGCAGGACCGTCGGGGCGGGGCCTCCCTTGGCACGGCCTGGATTTGCGGCGCGTTCGGATGCACCATAGCGCCCCCGCAACCTGACCGTCACCATGCCCTTTTTTGCCGACCAGTCCCGCGATCAATTGCGCCGCGCCTATGTCGAGGCCTGGCGCAAGCGTCGCGAGGGCCGCCCGCTCGAGCCGCTCGAGGCGCAGATTGCCGACGTCATCGAGCAGCACCCCGAATACCACGCCATGCTCGAGGACGAAGCCGCGCTCGAGCGGGATTTCCTTCCCGAGCATGGCCAGTCCAACCCCTTCCTGCACATGGGTCTGCACCTGGCGGTGCGCGACCAGGTCGCCACCGATCGCCCGCCCGGCATTCGCGCCGTGTTCACGGCGCTGGCGCAACGGCTGGGCTCGGGCCTCGAGGCGGAGCATCGCATGATCGAGTGCCTGGCCGAAGCCATGTGGAATGCGCAGCGCACGGGTCTGCCGCCGGACGAGCGCGCCTATCTCGAGCGCGTGCGACGGCTGTGAGGGTTGTGTGAGAATGGCCGCATGACCTGCCTGTCCGTCAACATCAACAAGGTCGCGTTGTTGCGCAACTCGCGCGGGCGCGATTTCCCCAGCGTGCTCGGGTTTGCCGAGCGCTGTCTGGCGCTCGGTGCTCACGGCATCACGCTGCACCCGCGCCCCGATCAGCGGCACGCGCGCTATCGCGATGTCGAGGAACTGCTGCCGCTGGTCTGCGGCCAATACGGGCGCGAGCTCAACGTCGAGGGCTATCCGGCCGAGGAACTGCTGCAACTGGTCGAGCGGGTGCGACCCACGCAGTTCACCCTGGTCCCCGACGCGCCCGGCCAACTCACCTCCGATCACGGGTGGGATCTGCAACGCCACGAGGGGCTGCTGCGCGAAGTCATCGCCCGGCTCAAGCACCAGGGCATCCGCGTCAGCCTGTTCGTGGATCACGACCAGCCGCACCTGGAACTGGCCGCCGCCTATGGCGCCGACCGCGTGGAGCTGTACACCGAGCCTTATGCCATGGCGTTCGGCACGCCGCAGGAAGCAGCGGTTCTGGCCGGCTTTCGCGCTGCCGCCGCCCGCGCCCAGGCGGCGGGCCTGGGCGTGAACGCCGGACATGATCTCAATCTGCTCAACCTGGGGCGCTTCCTGCAGATCCCCGGCATCCTCGAGGTCTCCATCGGCCACGCGCTCACCGTCGAATGCATCGAGCGCGGCGTAGAGTTCGTCATCGGCCGGTATCTGCAGATCGTCGGCGGGGGCGCCTGAGCGCACGGCGCAGCGCGCTCACCCTTACCTTGACCTGCGGGGCCGCCCCCGGAACCCGCGGCCCCGGGAGCCACGGCGTTCCCCTGCCCGCGCGCGGATGGTAGATTGAGCGATTCATTTCGCCGGTCTGCCACGCCATGCCCGTCATCAAGCAAGCCGATGTGATCCAGAGCGTCGCCGACGCATTACAGTACATCTCCTATTACCACACGCCGGATTTCATTCGCGCCATGGCGGCCGCCTACGAGCATGAGGCGAGCCCCGCGGCCAAGGATGCGATCAAGCAGATCCTGGTGAACTCGCGCATGTGCGCCGAGGGTCATCGGCCCATCTGTCAGGACACGGGCATCGTGACCGCCTTCGTCAAGGTGGGCATGAACGTGCGCTGGGAAGCGGACATGAGCCTGGCCGACATGATCAACGAGGGCGTGCGGCGCGCCTACGGTCACCCCGACAACCGGCTGCGCGCCTCCATCGTGGCCCCGCCGGCCTTCGAGCGCCGGAACACGCGCGACAACACGCCCGCCGTGATCCACATGGAGGTCGTGCCGGGCGACACGCTCGAGATCGCGCTCGCCGCCAAGGGCGGCGGCTCGGAAAACAAGGCCAAGCTCGCCATGCTCAACCCCTCGGATTCCATCGTCGACTGGGTGCTCGAGACCGTGCCCACCATGGGCGCAGGCTGGTGCCCGCCGGGCATGCTCGGCATTGGCATCGGGGGTACCGCCGAGAAGGCCGCCGTGCTCGCCAAGGAAGCGCTGTTCGAGCCGATCGACATCCACGAAATCCGCGCCCGCGGACCGCGCGACGCCCTGGAGGCGCTGCGCCTGGAGATCTTCGACAAGGTCAATGCGCTCGGTATCGGCGCCCAGGGGCTCGGCGGGCTGACCACCGTCCTCGACGTGAAGATCAAGGACTATCCGACGCACGCGGCCTCGCTGCCCGTGGCGATCATCCCGAACTGCGCCGCGACCCGCCACGTGCATTTCGTGCTCGACGGCTCGGGCCCCGCGCGACTCGAGCCGCCGGATCTCGAGCTCTGGCCCAAGCTCACCTTCGAGGCCGCCCCGGACGCGCTGCGCGTGAACCTCGACACGCTGACGCCCGAGCAAGTGGCGTCGTGGCAGCCCGGGCAGCGCCTGCTGTTGAGCGGGCGCATGCTCACCGGTCGCGATGCCGCGCACAAGCGCCTGTGCCAGCTCATCGAGGCCGGCGAGCCGCTGCCGGAGGGACTGGATTTCACCAATCGCGTGATCTACTACGTCGGCCCCGTGGACCCGGTGCGCGACGAGGCGGTCGGTCCCGCCGGCCCGACGACGGCCACCCGCATGGACAAGTTCACCGAGACCATGCTGGCCAACACCGGGCTGATCGCCATGGTGGGCAAGGCCGAACGCGGCCCCGCGGCGATCGAGGCCATCAAGCGCCATGGCGCCGCCTACCTGATGGCCGTCGGCGGCGCCGCCTACCTCGTCTCCAAGGCGATCCGCTCGAGCCGGGTGGTCGCCTTCGGCGACCTCGGCATGGAGGCGATCTACGAGTTCGAGGTCAAGGACATGCCGGTCACCGTGGCCGTGGACGCCCGCGGCGAGTCGGTGCACCAGACCGGTCCCGCCGAATGGCGCGCGCGCATCGGCAAGATTCCCGTGGCCGTCGAATGACGGCCCTGCCGCAGACCGCCATCCTCTGGCCGCCCATCGCACTGGTGGGCCTGACCTTCATCGTCTGGGTACGGCTGTACGTCGATCGCATCGGCGAGCTGCGCGCCCGGCGGATCCATCCGCAAGCCATCGCCACCTCACACGAGCGCGCCGCGCAACTGCGCAACGTGCAATCGGCCGACAACTTCAGCAACCTCTTCGAGGTTCCGGTGCTGTTCTATGTGCTGTGCGGATACCTGGCGATCACCGGTCTGACCACCTGGCTGCTGCTCGCCTGCGCCTGGGGATACGTGTTCCTGCGGGCGCTGCACTCCTGGATTCACCTCGGCGCCAACACGGTCATTCGGCGCTTCCAGGCTTATGTGGCCAGCACCGCCGTGCTCTACGTGATGTGGGGCCTGTTCGCCGTGCGGCTGTTGACCGCTTGAGCGCCGAGCCGCCGCTTACGACGCAGCGACGACCCGCCCGGCCACGCCCACTGCGACGACTTTCCCCTGCACCAGGATGCAGCGCCCGCTTTGCGACCTGGCTCAAGGTCTGCGGTCACCGCGCCGGCACGCCCTCAATTCCCTGCGCGCCCGGCCGTTAAGTCATCTCTGGAAGCCTGCGAGGCGTTGCGAGCGGAGGAGCTTACATAATGTCGGGTCTCATCCTTGCGGTGGACGATTCCGCGTCGATGCGGCAGATGGTCCGCTTCACACTGGAAGGCGCGGGATACGAAGTGCTGCAAGCCGCGGACGGCGTGGAAGCGCTCGAGCTCGCGAAAGCCCATACGGCGGACCTGGTGCTCACCGACGTGAACATGCCGCGCATGGACGGCATCACCCTGGTGCGCGAGCTGCGCGGGCTCGACGCCTACAAGTTCGTGCCCATGCTGGTGCTCACCACCGAATCCGGCCAGGAAACCAAGCAACGCGGCAAGCAGGCCGGCGCGACGGGCTGGATCGTCAAGCCCTTCAATCCCGAGCAACTGCTCGCCACCATCGCCCGCGTGCTGTAACGCCACACCTTGCGACGCATGTCCACGAATCCCGTGAACCCGCCGAACGAAGTGCCCCGCACCAGCGCCGAGTGGTCGCCGGAGGCAGCGCTCGCGACCACACTGAGCCTGTGCGAGGCACAAATGGAATCCGCTCTCCAGGAATCCGACCGGGCGGTGGACGAGCTCATCAAGACCTTTCGAGCGATCACCGAGGCGACGCGCGCGGTCGGCGACCTGGCAAGGGCCGCCACGGAACGTGGCGATGTCGATGGCACGCTGATCGCACGACTCGAAGCGCAGGTGGACGCCGCCGCACGTCACACGACCGATGCGGTGGTCGCATTCCAGTTCTACGACAAGCTCACGCAGCGCGTGGGCCACGTTCGCTACAGCCTGTCGGCGCTCGCGCAGTTCGTCTGCGAGCCGCAGCGGCGCGCCCAGCCCGAGCAGTGGCGGCGCCTGCACGACACGCTGCGCCGGCTCTATCGCACCGAGGAAGAGCGCGCAGTCTTCCAGTCGATGGCAACCGGCCCGCTGCTCGAGCATGCACCCAAGGACGAAGAGCCGCGCGCCGCGGCCGGGTCGATAGAGCTCTTCTGACCGTCCTGCGGACAGGAGAGGCCGCCGGTCGTCCTGCCGTTCTCGATGTTGCCTGCGCGGCGCGCTCCTCCCCCGCCTGAGCCGCCAGCACCCGGCACTCCAGCGCGCCACGCCCGCGCGGCACCGGCGCGCTGCGCCGCAGCGCCTCGATTTGACATCTTGCGCTCGATTCGGGGCGCCGCCGCGACCAATAGGGGTATCTACGGATGACCCGCGCGGATTGCGCCTGACGACAACGTGACGTGGCGCACGGCGTCCATCGGAGCCCTTGCTATCCTGGCCTCGCCGTCGCGTTCGCGACGGTCAGGAGGCAGTCATGGCGATCGAGTCGCGCACCATTGTCGGGGTCGCAACGGCTGTGGCGGTGATCGGCGGCGCAGTGTGGGCAGCGGCCAACTTGTTCGACGCACCCTCGCGCAACGGGACCGTGGAAATCACCCAGGTCGCGGAACGCTCGTGGGTCGTGGAAGTGAAGGACCTCGGCGCCGCGGATGCGGGGGACGCCGCCAAGACCGCCGCCGTGGCGCACTGAGGTCAGCCGCTACCAGTTCATCGCACGGCGCAAGTCCTGCACGGCCTGCGGACTGTCGATGGCAGGGCTCAGCTTGCGCAAGATGCCGTTGTCCACGCCATAGATCAGCCCGTGGACCGACACCTGCTGGCCGCGTGCCCAGGCATCCTGCAACAGCGTGGTCTGCGCGACATTGATCGTCTGCGCCAACACGTTCAACTCGCACAGCCTGGCCAGGCGCGCCTGTGCATCCGGTAATGTGCGCAGCGCTTCACGGCTGCGGTCGCGCAGGTCCTGGAGCGGGCGCAGCCAATTGTCGATGAGCCCGAGCTTCTGGTCGTTGAGCGCAGCCTGCACCCCGCCGCACTGGTAATGGCCGCACACGATGATGTGCCGGATGCGCAGCACCTCGACCGCGAACTGCACCACCGACAAACAGTTCAGGTCGCTATGCACGACCAGGTTCGCGACGTTGCGATGGACGAAGATCTCGCCCGGCAGGAGGCCCAGGATCTGGTTGGCGGGCACACGGCTGTCGGAGCAACCGATCCACAGGTAACGCGGCGCCTGCTGGCGTGACAGCCGGCCAAAGAACTGCGGATCACGACGGTTCACCGATTCGGCCCAGGCGCGGTTGCGCTCGAGCAGCGCATCGAGCGAGTCTTCCGCTGCCTGCGGTTCCGGCGGGTCGCCATGGGGCGGGTTCGTGTCGGACTCCTGCAACGTTCTGGCTCCCAGTCAGCTTTGCATGCCTCGATGGCACGTGCCGCCGACAGCCTCACGGCGAGCAGTCCGCAGCGGGGGCGGAAACTTACAGGAAATGACGGCGCGCCCTCAAGGCAGACCGCCGAGATGGCATCCCGGCCCGCATGGGACGAATCGCGCGGGCCTGCGCCAGCCCGTGGATGCTTCGCCAGGCGCGGCGTGCAACCGTGGCGACGGCGGACGGGCGCGCGTGAAATGCGCCACCATCCGGTGCACGCGGTGCATCTTGTATACCGGGCCACGCAGCGCGCGAGCCCGCATCGCGCACCGACCGGCGCGGTTCTATCTTCGGCGCATGGTCAAGCAGCCTGATGCGCCCACGCACAAACCGGTGGCGTTGCGCGGCAACTACGCGGAAGCGGCTGCGGACTACACCGTCACGCAGCATTGGGATCGTTACACCGACGAGGATCATGCGATCTGGCGTGAGCTCTATGATCGCCAGATGCGCCTCGTCGAGCGCTACGCCGCGCCGCAGTTCCTCGCCGGGGCGCGCGCCTTGAAGGCATCGCCCGACGGCATTCCGCGTATCGAGGACACCAATCACATCCTCGCGGCCGCCACCGGTTGGCAGATCGTGGCCGTCCCAGGGCTGATCCCCGAGGAGCATTTTTTTGCGCACCTGGCGCAGCGCCGTTTCCCGGTCACCGTGTGGATCCGCCGACGCGAGGAGCTCGACTATCTCTCGGAACCCGACATCTTCCACGATTTTTTCGGACACGTGCCGTTGCTCACCGACCCCGTGTTCGCCCGCTTCATGCAGGCCTATGGCGCTGCCGGCCCGAAAGCCATCGCCGCGGGCGGGCTGAAAATGCTGGCACGCCTGTATTGGTACATGGTGGAGTTCGGCCTGATCCGCACGCCCGCAGGACTGCGCGCATACGGCTCGGGCATCCTGTCGTCGAAAGCCGAGACCGTATACAGCATCGAGAGCCCGCGGCCGCACCGCATCGCCTTCGACCTCGAGCGCGTCATGCGCACCGACTACTTGATCGACGATTTCCAACAGACCTACTTCGTCCTCGACAGCTTCGAGCAGCTGTTCCATGCCGGCTACGACACGGACTTCGGACCGCTGTATCGCCGGTACGCCGACCAGCCGGGCATCCCCCCCGACGTGGTGCTGCCCGAGGACACGCTGATCGGTCGCGAGCCGGTTCACTCCAGCGACAGGCGAAAGTGATGCGAAGAGATCACCATGCGCTGGCGCAGGTAGAAGCGGTGCGCTGCGAAACGCTGCACGCCTGAATCGAGCTCCAGCGTGCGGCAGCCCGCCTCGCGCGCGCGCTGCACGAGCCAGTCGAACATGGCTGCGCCATGGCCCTGCGAGCGGGCATCGGCATCGCTCACCAGGTCGTCGACATAGAGCACCCGCCCGCTCATCAGGTTGTCGAAAATGCGCCAGCCGGCCACGGCCACCACGCGCCCGTGCTGCTCACGGAGCGCCAAACGATAGCCCTGCGCTGCCTGACGACGCACGGCGGCGACGAGCTGAGACGCTTCGAGGTGCGGGCGCAATTGACGCATGACGGGATGGCAACGCGCGATGTCCTCGTCGGTTTGCGCGAGGCGGATCACACCGGCGGCGGCGACAGTCATAGGAAGGTTTGAGCCTCTGGGGCATGCACGTCGCTGGGGGCGAGGCATCGTAACGGGCGGCCGGGGCAGCGACAAGCCGCGCCGCCACGCGTCTTCCCCTCGCGTCCGATCCGGTCCATCCTCTCGCGCCTCGGCGACCGCCGGCTCGCCGCGCATCGAGAGGATTCATCGTGCCACTGAACGTTCGCGCCGCCATCGCTCACGGACCCGGACAGCCGCTCAGCATCGAGACCGTCGCGCTCGAGGGTCCCGGCCCCGGCGAGGTGCTCATCGAGGTCAAGGCCACCAGCCTGTGTCATTCGGATCTGCACGTCCTCGACGGGCTCGTGCCCTGGGAGTTCCCGGCGCTGCTGGGCCATGAGGCGGCGGGCGTCGTCGTCGAGTGCGGGCCGGGGGTCACGCGCCTGGCGCCCGGCGATCACGTCGTGCCCTTTCTGATTCCCCACTGCGGCGAGTGCCTGTACTGCGCCTCCCCGCGCACCAATCTCTGCGCGGAAGCCTTCGCGCGCCTGCGCCCACGCCCAGGCCGCTTCTCGCTCGATGGCCGCGCAGTCACCCAGCTGTGGGGGCTCGGCACGTTTGCCGAGTACACGGTCCTGCCCGCCGACTCGCTGGCGCGCGTGCGTCCCGACGCCCCCTTCGACCCGATCTGCTACGTGGGCTGCGGCGCCACCACCGGACTCGGCGCCGTGCTGTTCGCCGCCAAGGTCGAGCCGGGCGCCTCGGTGGCCGTGTTCGGGCTCGGCGGCGTGGGCTTGAACGTGATCCAGGGCGCGCGGCTCGCGGGTGCGGGCACCATCATCGGCATCGATACCAATCCCGCACGGGAAGCGCTGGCTCGCCGGCTCGGCGCCACCGAGTTCATCGACCCGAGCACCGTGGAGCGGCTCGCCGCACAC
>QGUO01000422.1 GCA_003242495.1 Pseudomonadota bacterium
ACTGATCGGCTGAGATCGCTGCCGCGAAGCAGGCAGGAGGGCATCGCCAGATGAACGAACCCCGCAGAGAAGAATTCGCCTTCAGCGGCGATTCGCTGCTCGGCAAGATCAAGGAGATCATCCGCGCCGGCAACGTGCGGCGCGTCATCATCAAGAACGACGAAGGCCGACCCCTCGTGGACATTCCACTGACCGCGGGCCTGGTCGGGACGTTGCTCGCGCCGCAGCTCGCCGCCCTTGGCGCGATCGCCACGCTCGTCATGCGCGGCACCATCGTCATCGAGAAAGAGCCCGACGGCGGGCCCCCGCCGACCCCCTCGCTATAGGAGTCGCGGTGCGTCGCCTGCTGTGGGTCGTCGCCGGGGTGGCGGCGGGCTGTGCCTCGACGCCGCAAGTGCACGTGCAACAGGCCGAGGGCGGCGTCGATCGGTGCACGACCTTTGCGTGGCACGCCCCGGGCGAGCGGCCTGCCTCGTTCACCGAGCAACGCGCGCGCGACGAGGTGCTGCGTACGCTCGAGTCCAAGGGTTACACCATCGTGGACGACCAGGCCGACTGTCGCATCGCTTTCACGTTCTCTGCGCGGGAGCGCCCGCGCTCCGGCCCGCGGGTGGGGGTCGGCGCCGGAGGCGGCTCCGGCGGCATCGGCGGCGGCATCGGGGTCAGTTTGCCGGTTGGCCGCGGATACATGGGCACGATGACGCTCGATGTCATCGATGCCGCGCAGAACGCACAGATCTGGAGCGGCACGCTCGAGAGCGCCATGCGCTCCGCGGATCCCCAGCCGGAGGATCTGAGCCGCGACATCCAGCAGATCCTCGCGGCGTTCCCGGATCGCAGGAACTAACCGGAAGTCGCCCGGGGCAGTCGCGCCCGTGCAAACTTTGGGATAGTCTCTGGCGCAGGGTTCCAGACAATGCGATAGCCAAGGAACCCGCAACGTGCCGATGTGGACGGGGGCTCGAGGCTGTGCCCGCGGGCGCTGTCGATCGACTGACTGGGGATTCCTGTTGCCTGGCGGCTTGCGCCGCCGCGAGATTCCATTCCTATGCGAACGATCCGAACCCGTGGCCTGCTGCTCGCTCTCTCGTTGCTTTTCATGCAGGCGCATGCCGACAGCGACCCCGACCGCGAGCAGGGCAAGCGCATCTTCGACGGCTCTTGCGCACGCTGCCACGGTTTCGAAGGCTTCGGCGGTATCGGCCCAGGCCTGCATCGCTCCGACATCGTCAAATCCGGCAACGAGGCGCGCTTCGCAAGGCTCATCCGCGAGGGCGTGCCGGATCGCGGCATGCCGCCGACGCCGGGCCTCGGCGAACGTGAGCTCGCCGGGCTCATGGCCTACGTGCGCGGACTGGCGGCCTCGAGTGCCGCGGCGTCCGCAACACCTGTGGCGAGACGTCCGGTCAATGTGAGTTATCAACGCCTGCTCGCGGCCGACGAGACACCGTCCGACTGGTTGACGTACTCCGGCGCCTATCATTCACAGCGTTTCTCGAGACTCGAGCAGATCAACAAAGGGAACGTGGCGCGTCTGCGGCCCGAGTGGACATTCCAGGCGCGCCGGGGCGGGCTCATCGAGACCTCGCCCATCGTCGCCGACGGCGTGATGTTCATCACGGAGCCGCCGAGCACGGTGACTGCGCTCGACGTGCGCACGGGCCGGGAACTGTGGAGCTGGACGCCGGAGATGCCCAAGGAAGTCTGGGTGCCGTCGCTGTTCCCCGTCAATCGTGGCGTGGCGGTGCTGGACGACATGGTCTTCGTCGGGACGCTCGACGGCCACATGGTCGGGCTGGATGCCGCGACGGGCGAGGTGCGCTGGAAGGTGGCGGTCGGCGACAACAAGCTCGGCTACGGTTTCACCGCCGCGCCGCTCGCGCTCGATGGCAAGATCATCACCGGCGTGGCCGGGGCGGAAGCGGGCATTCGCGGATTCATCGATGCCTATGACCCGAAAACCGGCGAGCGCCTGTGGCGCACTTACACCGTGCCCGCACCGGGCGAGCCGGGGTCGGAAACCTGGGGTGACAACGATGCCTGGAAGACCGGTGGGGGTTCGAGCTGGCTCACCGGCTCGTACGATCCGGAGCTCAACCTGCTCTATTGGCCTACCGGCAATCCCGCACCCGATTACAACGGCGACGACCGGCCTGGCGACAATCTCTACACCTGTGCATTGCTCGCGCTCGATCCGTCGACGGGCGAGATCAAGTGGCACTTCCAGTTCACGCCGCACGACACCCATGATTGGGACGCCAACGAGATTCCGGTGCTGTTCGATGCCGAGATCGATGGCAAGCCGCGCAAGCTCGTGGCCCAGGCCAATCGCAACGCCTTCTACTACGTGCTCGACCGCGAGACCGGCGAGTTCATCAGCGGTACGCCGTACGCACGCCAGAACTGGGCGGAAGGCCTGGACGAGCGTGGCCGCCCGATCGTGATACCGGGGCTCGAGCCAAGCGAAGCGGGCGTGCTGGTCTATCCGCACTGGGCGGGCGCGGCCAACTGGCACAGTCCCGCATACAGCCCGCTCACCGGGCTTTTCTACCAGAACACGCGCGAGATGGGCTCGTACTTCTTCAAGGGTGACAATCGGTACGTGCCTGGCAAGATGTTCGAAGGCGGCAGTTTTCGTCCGGTGAGCGAAGAGGCTTACGGCGCGGTGCGCGCGCTCGATGCGCTCAGCGGCAAGCTCAAGTGGGAGTACCGTATCCCCTCGCCGCCGCTTGCCGGCCTGCTTGCGACAGCCGGCGGGCTGGTCTTCGGCGGCATGAACGAGAACACCTTCTTCGCGCTCGACGCCGATACAGGCGAGTTGCTGTGGGAGTACAACGTCGGCGGGGCGGTGCGCGCGAACCCCATCAGCTACGCCGTCGACGGCAAGCAGTACGTGATGATTTCCGCGGGCACGACATTCTTTGCCTTCGCGCTGCCTTAGCCGCGGACGCGGGGGCGTCCCTCGGCGTGGTTACTCTTTTGGCAATCGGCGCCATTGCCCGGTGCCCCGTGCACACCCGACCATCGGGGCCCTGAGCGCTGTAGAAGTCTGACCGCATGATGACGGAATCGAGCTTGCATCCTCGCGCCGCACAGCTGATCGCTGCGCTCGGTCTCGTGCCGCACCCGGAAGGCGGTCACTTCAGCGAAGTGTTTCGCTCGGCCGCGTGCGTTCGGCCCCTTGACGAGCGAGCCGAGCGCACCGCGCTGACGACCATCTTCTTTCTGCTCGCGGCGGGTGAAGTGAGCCGTTGGCATCGGGTCGCCTCCGACGAGGTGTGGCATTTCTACGAAGGCGCGCCGCTCGAGCTCATGGTGGCGGACAGTGATCTGTGCGAGGTGGAGCGTCGCACGCTCGGGCCCGTGGCGGGTCAAGTACGGCCCGTGCAGGTCGTGCCCGCCCGTGCCTGGCAGGCCGCGTGCACCACCGGCGCCTACACGCTCGTCGGCTGCTCCGTCGGTCCGGGCTTCGAGTTCACCGATTTCCAGATGTTGCGCGATCTGCCCGCCGAGGCGCAGCGCATGGCGC
>QGUO01000423.1 GCA_003242495.1 Pseudomonadota bacterium
CTTGCGCCGGCGGTTTTCCGGATCGGTCCGCTGCTGCAGCCGTTTGCGCCGCGGCAACGTGGCCACCGCGCGGCTCACGTGCATCGGATCCATGCCCGCCACTTCGCCCAGCTCATGGCTCGCCGCCTCGCGCAGCGGTGCGAGCGTCATCAACACGCGTAGCTCGTTGAGGGTGATGTTGTAGCGTTGCGCGTCGTCGGCGAAGAACGGCTGGGTGATGAGGTTCGAGAGCTTCAGCAGTCGATACAGCACCAGCGTCGGCAGCTGATGCGCCGGATCCTCGGCGGCGGACAAGGCATGCAGCCAGCTCTCGCGATCCCGCGGTCGGCTGCGACGCGCGCGGCCGCTCGACTTCCCCTGTTTCTCGTGCATGCTGCCTCCCCATCGGCCCGAAGACCGCACGGCTGTTTCGGGGCGCAAGCGCTATGGTACTCCCGGTGGCGTCCGGGTGCATTCCCGCATATCTTTGGACGCCTGACCGGGCATACGGGCAGGGGGGATACTCGAGAACATGCGCGTCATTGGCGACCTGAGCCGGGCCAACGCGCGCCGCCGTCCACAAAAGACTGCGCTCGTGCAGCCATCGCCCGAGGGTGAGCGCTCGCTCACCTACGGCGAGCTCGACGCGCGCTCGGATCGGCTGGCGCATGCGCTGCATGCCTGGGACGTGGGCCCCGGTGAGCGGGTCGCGGTGTTGGCCCACAACTGCGTCGAGTACGCCGTGGTCAGCCAGGGTGTGGCCAAGGCGGGCGCCATGCTCACCCCGTTGAACCATCGCCTGGGCGCCGCGGAGTTGACCCGCATCCTGGACGATGCCCAGCCTGCCGTCATCGTCAGCGAGCATGCCTGCGCCGCCGTGCTCGGGCAGGCGCTCGCACGGCATCCGAACGTGCGTCTCATCATGCTCGATGCGGCCGCTGGGCTTGCCGGCGCCGTGACGCTCGATGCTTTGCTCGCCGCGCACCCGGCGCGCGCGCCGCAGGTGCCGGTCGATCCCGAAAGCGCCTGCGCCATCGTCTATACCAGCGGCACGACCGGCGCACCCAAGGGCGTGATGCTGTCGCACGCGGCCTGTTTCCGCATGTACATGGCAACCGCCATCGAGACCGGACTGCGCCATGAGGACGTGTTCCTGATGGCCGCCCCGATGTCCCATCTGGCAGGCCTGAACATGATGCTGCACCAGGCGCTGTTCCTCGGCGCCACGGGCGTGGTCCACCGCGGCTCGTTCGATCCGGCGCGGATCCTGCCGCTCATCGAGCGCTATCGCATCACCATGGCCGTGCTGGTGCCGACCACGCTGGCGGCCCTGGCGCAGCACGCGCAGCGCGCACGGCACGATCTGTCGAGCTGGCGCATGGCCTTCTACGGCTCCATGCCCATGCCTCCACGGGTGCTGGCCGCCGCCCGGCAAGCCTTCCCGCAGGTGGCCTTTCATCAGCTCTACGGCTCGACCGAGGCAGGCATGCTGACCGTGCTCACCTGGGCCGATCACGCGGAACATGCGCATTGCACGGGGCGCGAGGCGCTGTTGAGCGAGGTGCGCGTGGTGGACGACGCCGGCCGCGACGTGCCGGTCGGCGCGGTCGGCGAGGTCATCGGCGGACCGGCCACGGCCATGCTCGGCTATTGGCGCAACGATGAGGCCACGCGTGTGGTGCGGCGCGCAGACGGCTGGATCCGCACCGGCGATCGCGCGCGCCGCGAGCCCGGTGGGTTCATCACGCTGGTCGGCCGGATCCAGGAGACCATCGTCACGGGCGGCGAAAAGGTGTACCCCACGGAAGTCGAGCGCGTGCTGGGCGAGCATCCCGCGGTGCGCGAGGTGGCGGTCCTCGGTCTGCCCGACGCGCGCTTCGGCGAGTCGGTGTGCGCGGTGCTCGTGCCGCGCCCGGGCGAGCGCATCGATTTCCATGAGCTCGACGCGCTGTGCCGCAGCCGCCTCGCGGGCTACAAGCGGCCACGTCGCTACGAGATCGTCGCCGCGTTGCCGCGCAACGCGAGCGACAAGGTCGACAAGGGCGAGCTTCGCCTGCAATTCATCAACGACACGGCGGAGCGTTCACGCGCATGAGTACCACCTCCCGGCCACCGCATTCCCTCACGGTCGACCATGTCATCGACGAGCGGCCGATCTCGGCGCTGCAGATCCGCGTCATCGTGCTGTGCAGCCTGGTCGCGTTCGTGGACGGCTTCGACCTGCAGACCATGGCGCTCGCGGTGCCGACGCTCATCGAGGTGTGGGAATTGCCCGCGGCGGCTTTCGGCTATGCGCAGTCCGCCTCGCTCGTGGGCATGGCCATCGGATCGGTCTTCCTCGGCCCGCTCGGCGATCGTCTCGGCCGCAAGCCCGTGATGATCGGCGGGCTGATCTTCATGGGCGGCGCCTCGCTGGGCGTGATCTTCTCGACCGAGCCCAACCATTTGGTGTTCTGGCGCACGCTGGTCGGCATCGGCTACGGCACCATCCACGGCAATGCCACCGCGCTGACCGCCGAGTACGCGCCGCTGCGCCGTCGTGCCGTGCTCATGACGGTGATGGGCTCGCACGTGGCGCTCGGGGCGCTGGTGGCCGGCCTGGTGGCCCCGTGGCTGATCGCGCTCATGGGCTGGGAGGGTTTGTTCATCGTCGGCGCGGTGATGCCCGTCATCCTGGCGGCCGCCCTGTTGCTCGCCCCGGACTCGCTGCAGCTGCTGTCTGCGCGCCGCCCGGACGATCCGCGGGTGGCGGCCATCCTGCGCCGGCTCGCCCCCGACGTCGACGTGCGGCAGTTGCGGGCCGCAACCGCCAGGGCCACGCCGGTGCGCGGCTCGGTGCTCGACCTGCTGCGCCCGCCGCTGCGTGAGCGCACCTGGCGGCTGTGGCTGATCTACGGCGCCACCACGTTTCTGCTGTATCTGCTGCTGAGCTGGCTGCCGGTGCTGTTGGGCGGCGCCGGCTGGTCCCAGGCCGACGCGCTGCGCGGCATCGTCTGGTTCCAGCTCGGCGGCATCATCGGCGGCGTGGCCATTTCCTGGCTGGTCGATCGCGGCCGGGCCGTGGGCGCATTGATCGGCTGCTACGGCGCGACGGCTGCGATCGCGGTCCTGTTCTCGCTGCTGCCGCCCATCGGTCTGGTGTGGTCGACATTGATCGTCGCCATCGGGGTGAGTCTGTCCGGCGCCATGTTCGCGCTGATGGCGCTCGGGGCGCTGTTCTATCCACCGGTCGTGCGGGCCACGGGATTCGGCTGGACCGCCGCGGTGTCGCGACTCGGCGCCGTGGCCGGACCACTCGCCGGCGCCGGGGTGCTGGCATTGGGCCTGCCGTCTTCGCGCATCATCGCGCTGCTCGCCGTGCCGGCCGCGCTGTGTGTCCTGATCTCGCTCAGCCTGCGCACGGTGCTGCGTCGAATCGAGACAGGGGAGGACGCCGAGGAGGCCGCGCGCACCAGCGGTGCGCGCCTCGAGGCGCCCGCGCCGCTTGCGGACTGATGCCGGCTCGCTCCGGCGCGTGAACGCACGGCATGTTCAACAGGAGTCACAC
>QGUO01000424.1 GCA_003242495.1 Pseudomonadota bacterium
GACGAGCTCGACGGAATGGCGCGCGACGTACTCGCTCAGGTCGGCGAAGCGACCCAGCACCCGATCCCGCGCGCCCTCCGGCAAACGCGCGGCCAGCCGGTTATCGAAAAATCCGAGCACCTCGATGTCGAGCAGCGGCGACTGGCTCAGCTTGTCCGCGAGGGTCAGGCCGAGCTCGGTGGCGCCTACGATCACGGCACGCCGGCGGCCGCGCGCACGGCGCGCCCGCACGAACAGTCGCGGCGCGGCGAGCTGCCCGCACCACAGGGCGAGCGGCGTGATGACCGCCCAGGTAAGCAGCACGCGCATGTCGAAGCGCTCGTCGATACCGGCCAGCACCAGCAGCGCCCAGATGAACGACACCAGCAGCAGCCAGCGCATCAGGATGTCGAGCAGCGAGCTCAGAACGAAGGAGCGGCTGGGCGGCGCGTCGAGGGGCAGCACATCGAGGACGTCCGCGGCGCCGATGAAGGCCAGCACGCCGATCAACAGATAAGGTCCGTACTGCGGCTCGCCCCAGGCAAGCACGCACAGGGCGAGCGTCACGACCGGCACCATCGGGTGCAGCAGCGATTTCAATACGAACAATGACAACGGCTCGGACGCGCTCACGCCGGCCGACAGCTCGTGCGCCTTCATCGTCTCGCGTCGGTTCAGCACCGGTACGATGGGTACCGTTGCGTTCGGGACGGCCGTCGCACGCCCGTCAGAGCGTGATCCGTTGCGGCCGCAGGAAGCGGTGCTTGCGTCTCAGCTGATGGCCGATGAGGGCGATGACGACGAAGGCAGCCAGCCAGCCGCTCGGCGCGCGGCCGGCATCGGAGGGTTCGACGCTCGTGGCCCGGGCGGGTTGCCCGGTGCGCTTGGCGAAGGAAGCAGCCGTGGCGGCGGGCTCGGCCGCCCTGCGCATCAGGTACGCGTCCGTGCTTCGGGCCAGGTATGCAGATCGATGTACCGGGTCCGGCGTCGCGCTCGCATCCTTCGCCGGCGTCGCTGCAGTCGCAGGTGGAACGATCGCAAAAGCGATCATCAAGAACAGTGCAACGAGGACAGGTCTGGTTGCTTGCATTGGGACACTCCTGATGAACTGATCCTGCGGTTGCGCACCATCGAGGATGATCTCGAAGTGTTACGCGAACGTTGCGCGTCTCGTTTCCCAACGAATCGCAACGCGGCTCGCGATGCTAAAGCAGCAACTCCCGTTCCACCATCCCGTGTAGTGTCTCTGCGTAGCGACTCGTCAACACTTTTTCGTTCGTGGGTAAACGCTCTTTCTACGTTTGACCGCGACTTTGCAGGCGTTGCGAGCCGCGACATCCGTACTACTACTTACCTTCGTCCTTTGGTCTTGTACCTACCTTCGTCCCGCGTGTGCCCGGCGTGTTGCCGGTAATGGCCTGCCATCCGAGTCGAAGTCGCTCCAGGTTGAAGCATGGCGTATCACGGCAGTGTCATCTTGGTGCGCTCTGCGCGGCACTAGTTTGACGCGGCAGGCAGGAAGGGACGCGCCGTCGTTCGATGGCGACAGCAGGGGTCACGAAATTTCCGCATCTATCATGCAACGAAACGTCGCCGGCGGCGTTTCGTACCCGTGGGCGTTCGTCTCATTACGGCTTGCGCTGCGAACTCGGTCCGAGAACAACAGTCCAAATCGAAAGCGGAATGAAAGTGCCGGAATCGGATGTGTCGCAGGTGAACGCTGGGAAGACAACGCGGAGCGGCGGATACGTCCTGTATGTGTCGGCGCTGCTGTTTCTCGCGTTCATCGGCGGTGCCCTGGCAGCGGTCGCGGGAATTTTCCCTGCGACGTATGTGGAAACGGCTTACCGTGCCGGCAAGGCGCTGCATGGCAAGCTCACCGCGCGTCATGATCCGCTGGCGTCCGATCTATGGCCGTATGCGCGCGCCAACGCGGCGGGACTGCTCACCGCGGACTATGAGCGCAAGCACTCGGGCTTCACGTTGTTCACGACCGGTGATGGCGCGCGCGCACACCTGATCGCGCCAAGCGGCGCCGTGATCCATGAATGGAAGCGTCCCTACAGCGGTGTTTGGGACAAGTCCGGGGCGGTGCGCGCGCCCATGGCCGACAACCAGGTCTATTTCCGCAAGGCGCACCTGTATCCGAACGGCGACATCCTGGTCATCTATGAGGGCGTGGGCGACAGCCCTTACGGCTACGGCATGGCGCGACTCGATCGGGATTCGAACCTGATCTGGAAGAATCTCGATCATTTCCATCACGATTTCCACGTGGCGGACGACGGGCTGATCTACGGGCTCACCCACGCCTATCGACAGGACCTCATGCCTGACGTGGATCACCTCAAGCCGCCGTACCTGGACGACTTCGTCGTGGTCGTCTCGCCCGACGATGGGCGAATGCTCAAGAAGATCTCGCTCATCGAGGCGTTCCGTCACTCGGACTACCGGCGGATGCTCTGGCTGGTGCCCTACTACAGCCTGGAGGATCCGTTGCACACCAACAGCGTCAGACGCCTGGAGGGTGAGGAAGCCGAACAACTCGCCGCGAAGGTGCCGCAAGCCAAGGAAGGGCGCGTGCTGCTCTCGCTGCGCGAGATGGGCAACGGCGTCATCGCGCTGCTCGACCTGGAGACCGAGCGCATCGTGTGGGCGACGCGCGGACCGTGGCACGCGCAGCATGATGTCGACGTGCTGCCGAACGGTAATTTGCTGCTGTTCGACAACCGCGGGCACTTCGGCCCAGGCGGTCAGTCGCGCATCATCGAAGTCGATGCGGCGACGGGCGCAATCGAGTGGATCTATGCCGGCGACGAGCGCAACGAGTTCGAGAGCCTGATTCGCGGCTCGCAGGAGCGTCTGCCGAACGGTAACACGCTCATCACCGAGTCGCAGGCGGGCCGGTTGCTCGAGGTGACGGAGGACGGCGAGATCGTCTGGGAGTACGTCACGCCGGTGCGCGCCGGCAAGGCTTCCGGACAACTGCCCATCGTGAGCTACGGGCAGCGTATCGAGCTGGACGCGCTCGATCCGGATTTCGCCGAGCAACTACTCGTCAATCTGCAAGCGAAGGAGATGGAGAGCGAATGAAAGCGACGATATCGATGGTGATCGCGACGCTGGCGGCACTGGTGAGCGGGACGGCGCTGGCCTATGTGGGCCCGGGCGCCGGACTGACGCTGCTCGGAGCGCTCTGGGGATTGGTGCTCGCCATAGGCGCGGCGCTCGCCTTCGTGGTGTTGTGGCCATTGCGCCAGTGGCGCAAGCGGGCGCGTGCCGAGCGGGCCGCCGCCCAGGGCGGAGAAGGCCCGTTGAAATGACGCAGGCGCCGGCCAAGTGACGAATCGCTGTCCTCGCTGGCATTGATCGGGGCGTTCGCCGCGTGGCGACGGGTGTGCTCGACTTGCCGGGTCCGCTGTTCGCCTGGCTGGATGCGCAGGCGGGCGGCGTCGCGCCCGGGTTGCGCCTGGTGCTGTGGGGAGCGCTGGCTGCCACCGTGTCGATGCTGCTCTACGGCGCGGTGTCGGCACAGGAACGGATC
>QGUO01000425.1 GCA_003242495.1 Pseudomonadota bacterium
ACGAGCGCGTGATGGAGCTGCTGCTCACCCCGCAGTGAGCGGACCCGTGGCTGCGGTGTGAGCGATCGGGCGCCGCGCATGGCCAACGTGCATGCGTCGCCCGACGAGTGGCGGCGGTTGGCGGCTGCGTGACGCGGCCGCCCCGCCTGAACGTCATGCAGACTCGACCGGGCGCCGCGGCCAATTGACCACCCCGGCCCAGACGCCGAGCGCCGCGAGCGAAATTCCCACCCAGGCCGGCATGGACAGCCCGAGGAACGTCCAGTCGACGGTGCCACACTCGCCCGACCCGGTGAGCACCTGGGCGATGACCTCGGTGAGCGGCATGATGTCGAGCAGGAAGTCGAGATCGGCGCCGCAGGCGGCGACCGTGCCGGGCGGCTGCGCCTGGATCCACACGTGCCGCCCCGCGATGCCGATGCCCGCGAGCGCCACGACCCCGAGCAGCACGCCGTAGAGCCGCGCCCCCATCGTGCCCGGATTGTGGGCCGCGGCCGCGAGGAACACCACGCCCACGGCCAACACCGCGACGCGCTGGAATATGCACAGCGGACAAGGCGTCAGCCCCAGCACATGCTCGGCGTACAGGGCATAGCCCAGCAAGGCTGCGCAGGCGAGAAAGCCGAGCGCGTTGCCCGCCCGGGGACTCATCCTCGGAATACTCATGCGGACGCGATGCGGATCAAATGCCGGGTGTCGGCCGGCCGCGCTCGGCACGGGTCTTCAGGTGCTGCTCCACCGCCTCCATGGACAGGTGGCGAATGTCCTTGCCATGCACCATGTACACCACGTACTCGCAGACGTTCTTGGCGTGATCGCCGATACGCTCCAGCGCGCGCGCCACCCACAGCACGTCGAGCGCGCGACGGATGGTGCGTGGATCCTCCATCATGAACGTGATGCACTGGCGCTGCAGCGCCTCGTACTCCTCGTCGACGAGGCGGTCCTTCTTGGCCACGGCCACCGCGGCTTCCGGATCGAGGCGCGCAAAGGCATCGAGCGCCTCGTGGATCATTTCACCCACCAGACGACCGAGGTGCTTGATCTCCCGGTAACGGTCCGTGGGACGTTCCACGGTCGCGAGCCGCAGCGCGATGTAGCCGATCTTTTCCGCCTCGTCGCCGATGCGCTCGAGATCGGTGATGGTCTTGATGATGGCCACGATCAAGCGCAAATCCGAGGCCGCCGGATTACGCGTGGCGAGAATGCGATTGCAGTCATCGTCGATGGCCACTTCCATGGCATTGACCTTGGCGTCGCCGTGCACCACCTGCTCGCCCAGCCGGCTGTCGCCCTGCACCAGCGCGGCCACCGCCTGGTTGAGCTGTTCCTCGACCACGCCGCCCATCTGCAGCACGGCAGTGCGCACCCGCTCCAACTCCTCGTTGTAGCGACTGTGGATGTGATGGGAAAGATCGGATTTTTCCATGGCTTTCGAACACCTCGCGCTGCCCGTTGTATAACCCGGCGCGTGTGACGACCGCAAGGGCCGCGCCGCCGCACCGTGGTTCAGAACTTCAGATTGACGTCGAGCTGCAGGCGTCGATGGTCGCCGGTGGTGCCGACATCGACGTTGCGCTCGTTGAGAAAGTACGTGGCGTTGAGCGTCCAGTTCTCGAGCGGCGCGTAGCCGCCGCGGAAGAACCAACCCGTGCCGTCGGTGCGCCCCGCGGCGAAATTCGAGTCCACCCAGGCGCCGAACAGCGCATCCTTTTCGATCGACTGATAGCCGACGCCGGCCTCCCAGGTGCGGGATTTTCCGGCCTTGCCCAGGTCGATGCCGACGGCCCACGCCAGATTGAGATCTTCGGGGTCCTGGTTCTCGGCGAGGTTCGCCCAGACCTCGAGCGGCCATGCGCCGAGCCGGCCGCTCCACTCGGCGGCGAGCTCGATCACATCGAAATCGTAGGCGAGCACCGGGTCGCCGGGCGCGGCAAACACCACCGTGTTGCCGTTCGTGCACGGGAGGCTCTGTGCCGCGACGGTGAGACTCGAGCAATCGAAGAACGGCAACGCGCCCTGCCCCTTGGCGAGGTCCGAGTAGTGGACCGCCAGCATCAGGCTCGACTCGCGAATCGGCAGTCGCACGCCTACCTGCGTGCCCCAGAGCAGCGTGTCGGCCGCCGTCGAGCGCTCTTCCATCCAGAAGTTGTAGGCGCGGGCGAACCAGATGCCGCGCTCGAATCCGAAGGCGATGCCCTCCGGATTGAAGTCGTTGTCGTAGAAACGGCTTTGCCCGGGACGTTCGATGGGCAGCTTCATCTTGCCGGCGGTGACATTGCCCCAGTCAGCGAACTGCCAGCGCAGGTACGCGAGGTCCAGTCCGATGTCCTTGCGCGAGCCGGCGTCACCCAGGGTCTGGTTGGCCGAGCGCGGATCGGCGCCGCCGGTGGCGAGCTGCACGCCGGCAGTGAGGGTCTCGGTGACCTGGGCTTCGAGCCCGACGCGCGCGCGGATCCGCTCGCGATGGCGTGTGTCGTGCATGGCGCCGTCGTTGGTCAGGTCATCGTCGATCTGCTCGTGGCGCCAGCGCAGGTCGCCGTGCCACTCGATGCGCCGCGTCCATTCACTGTCTGCGGCGCTTTCCAGCGCAGCGGCCTGCCGCGCCGACGTCTCGCGCAGTTCACGCGCCTCGGCCTGCAGGGACTCGCCCTGGCGCTGCAGCGTCTCGTTCTGTGCCCTGAGCGCGGCATTCTCCTGCTCGAGGCGTTCGACACGCCGGGTGAGCGCGTCCAACGCGCGGCGTATCTCCGCCAGCTCGTCCGCCGGCGCCGCCGCCTGCGCATTCGCATGGGGCCAGATCAACCAGAGAGTCGCCAGTGCGACGAGGGTCATGTTGCGCTTCACGTGCTCGCTCCGCATGCGCCGAAGGTGACCGTGCAACGCGCCCGGCCGGTGCACGCCCGTCGCGCCGATGCGCGTTCGTTGCGGTCGCCACACCTGGCACGCCCGTCACCTGCGACGCTGCCGTGACATTGCAGATCGTTGACGGAAATATGTCGGCAATCGATCTTCGGGTGACACAGGACGCCCAGGACCGCCGCCAGGGCGCGCTTTGTACCCCGTCTTTGTTACAGAAAGATTGCAGGCCGGAACGGATACTACATCTTCGTGACAGGTGGGCGGGTGCAGGGGCGTGCCGGTAACCTCGCGCTCGCCGGTACTGGACAGCTCGTTGGCGAGTCGTTCACCCTGACGGACATGAACCTGCTGCCGGTGCGCTGGTACATGAAGGGGCTGCTGCACCAGACCGCGCGGCAACGGCGCGCTCGCGCATGGCCGTTGGGGCTGGTGCTTGCCCTGCTCGGCGTCTTCGAGCCGGCCCTGCCCCAGCACGTCACGGCGCGCGCCTCGCGCGAGCCCGACCCCTCGCACACGGCGTGGCCGACCCACGGACGCACAGACTCGGAGCAGCGCTATAGTCCGCTGACCGCCATCGATCGACGGAACGTCGGCCGGCTCGCCCTGGCGTGGTACCTGGACCTGGACACCGCGCGCGGGCAGGAGGCCACCCCGCTGCTCA
>QGUO01000426.1 GCA_003242495.1 Pseudomonadota bacterium
GCCGTGAACATCCCGATGTACTCGTTGCGGCTCAAAATGAAGGCGCTCGACCGGCAGGCGCACTACATCGTGGTGTGCGACACCGGCCGGCGCAGCTCCGCCTGCGCGTACATCCTCGCCGAGCGCGGCTATCAGGCCTGCGTGCTGCGCGGGGGGTTGCAAAGCACGGACATCGTGCGCTGAGCCTTGCGGGACAGGCGCTTCAGCGCCGACTCCAACCGGCCAGGCGCGGCCTGCCCGCCGCGCCCTCTTCACCCTCGCGCGTCAGGGCAAGGCTGTGGTGGCGCGCACCCGTGGCACGACTCAGCACTTCGTTCAAGTTCTCCAGGCT
Source organism: Pseudomonadota bacterium (assembly GCA_003242495.1). GTDB lineage: Bacteria > Pseudomonadota > Gammaproteobacteria > Steroidobacterales > Steroidobacteraceae > Steroidobacter. The sequence goes on from QGUO01000426.1 coordinate 332, forward strand.
CGCCGGCTTCACCAGGTGGGCATCGAAGCCGCATGCACGCGACTGACACACGTCGGCCGGCTGCCCCCAGCCGCTCAATGCGATGAGCGTCAGGCTCCGACTCCACGGCTCGGCGCGGATGCGCACCGCAGCCTCGTAGCCGCTCAGCACGGGCATGCCGAGATCGAAGAAGGCCACGTCGGGCCGCTGGGCGGCGGCAACCTCCAGCGCCTCGGCCCCGTCCGCCGCCTTGAACACCTCGTGGCCTTCGCATTGCAACAGCAGGGCGAGGCTATCGAGTGCATCGACATTGTCGTCGGCGATCAGGATACGTCGTGTCGGCATGTGCGCGGCGCTCGGCACCCCGGTTTGGCTGCAATGTTGACTCGTTCGCCCGCCTGTCAGCAGGTTTGCTCGCGAGGGTGCTTCAGTCGACCTTCATCGATGTCTTGGGCGCACCCGAGAGCGGTCGACCGGCATGCCACCGAGATCAGAATAGAAGGCCGTCGGTTCCGCTCAAACGTGCAGGACCATACTGACCCGCGGCAACCCAGGCAATCGGTGTGGCGCTGCGCGCGCATCGTGGAATATACGGGTACGGTGTGTGGGTCGATTCTGAAGGGCCGCCGCCCACGGTCGCGCGAACCCATGGTGTGGCCCGTCGGAGCCCGCCGCACCCGGCCCGAGCGCTCAGGAGCCATGGGGGCCGTCGTGCCGGAGCGCGCTGCGGCGCAGGCCACGCGCCTGACGCGCGGGGCCGCCATGGGTATCCGCAGTAGGGCGGCGATTCGTGGAGCACGGCAGCAAGCGATGCCACCCTCATCCGAGCGGCCGGCGACGCCCCGAATGAAACGAGGCGCGGCGGCCGCGCCTCGCGAGAGCAAATGGAAAAAGCCTGGGGCTTACTCGGCCGCCCCCTTCTCCGGCAGCGCGACCGAGAGCTCGAGCACTTCATGGCCGTCCTCGCGCTCCAGGTTGATCTGGATCGCTTCCGGATCGACGTTCACGTACTTGCGGATCACCTCGAGCAGCTCGCGGCGCAGCAAGGGCAGGTAATCCGGTCCGTCGCGGGTGCTGCGCTCCTGCGCCACGATGATGCGCAGGCGCTCCTTGGCGAGACTGGCCGTGGCGGGACTGCGACGAAAGAAAGCAAGCAGACCCATTTCAACCTCCGAAGACGCGAGCCAGGAAACCGCGCTTGCGCTCCTCGAGGAAACGCAGCGGCACGGTGTCGCCGAGCAGGCGCGCCACCGCGTCCTCGTAGGCCATGGCGGCGTCGCTCTCACTGTTGAGAATGACCGGCGTACCCGCATTCGACGCCGACAGCACGTCGGGCGACTCGGGAATGACGCCGATCACCTCGATTCCAAGGATCTCTTTCACGTCGTCCACGCTCATCATCTCGCCACTGCCGACGCGTCGCGGGCTGTAGCGGGTCAGCAGCAGATGTTCCTTGACGGGCGACTCCCCCTTCTCCGCCCGCTCGGTCTTGCTCGCCAGGAGACCGAGGATGCGATCGGAATCGCGCACCGAAGAAACTTCCGGATTCACCACCACGATGGCCCGGTCGGCGAAGTACATCGCGAGGTGCGCGCCCTTCTCGATGCCGGCGGGCGAATCACACACGATGTAATCGAAACCGTCGGCGATGAGCTCGTCGAGCACCCGGCGCACGCCCTCGCGCGACAGCGCCTCCTTGTCGCGGGTCTGCGACGCCGCCAGCACGAACAGCGAGTCGATCCGCTTGTCCTTGATGAGCGCCTGCTTGAGTGTGCAATCGCCGTTGATCACGTTCACGAAGTCATAAACCACGCGGCGCTCGCACCCCATCACCAGGTCGAGGTTGCGCAGGCCGACGTCGAAGTCGAGCACGGCGACGCGCTTGCCACGGCGCGCGAGCCCGCAGGCGATGCTGGCGGAAGTGGTCGTCTTGCCAACGCCCCCCTTGCCCGAAGTAACCACGATGATCTCGCTCAAGACTCGATCTCCTGAAATGTCTCAGAAACCGCATCCGCCGGATGCAGGCAGGCGGGGATCGCTGCGATCTCGGCCGCACTCGCCGCAGCGCCTCGCCGCCCCATGTTCCAGAGGCGCGCGAACACGCACCGTTTCCTGCTCGCCGCGACGGACAGCCGCGAAAATTCCTCCGGGAGCGCCCATGGCCGCACGTTCACGACTCTTACCCACCGATGGGCGCGAACCGCAAGTCGTCGCCGTCGAGCCACGCCTGCACGGGCTTGCCGGCAAGCTCCGGCGGAATGGTCTCGAACACGCGGAACACGCCGGCGACCGCGACCAGCTCGGCGTGAAACTCCTGGCAGAACAGCCGTGCCGACACCTCACCGCGCACCCCGGCCATGGCCCGGCCGCGCAGCGCGCCGTACACATGCACGCAGCCATCGGCCATCACTTCCGCCCCCGCGCCGACCGCCGAGGTCACCACGAGATCGCGATGCCGGGCGTACAGGCGCTGGCCGGAGCGCACCGGATGGTGATGCATCAAGGCGGGCGCGGGCGGCAGGTCGAGCGCGGCCGGCGGCGGAGCCTTCGGCTCTTCGGGCGGCGGCGCCGGGGTCTTGGCCTGGGCACGGAACAGGGTGAGAACGGGCAGCTCCAGCTCGCGCGCCAGCGCGTCGATGGCCGCCGTGCCATGCGCCAGTCCGACCGGCAGCATGCCCGCGCGGCGCACGGCCTCGAGCACCGCGCGGATTTCCGCGGCCTGGGGCTCGTGTTCAAGCGCGCTCAGGTCCAGGCAGATCCCGGCGCGCTCGAACAACTGGGGCGCCGCCGCCATGCGTGCGATCAGACGTTCGTGGACCAGATCCGGATTCGTGTCACGCAGGCGAAGCTGCGCGAGGCCGACCTGGCCGAAGCGGATTTCGAGTTGGGGGTCGCGCGCAGCATCGGCAGCTTTGTTCATCGAAGAACCGGAGTTCACTCGGCACAAGGTACGGGCGGGCGCCGCTGCTGATGATTACTGGTCGACGCCCGGAATTAAGTGTTAAGTGTAGCGGGAGAACGCCGCCGATGCAGCTTCGATGGGCCCTGCGGACGCAGTTTTTTGGTGCCGTGCCTTGACGCCGCCGGGACGCGCGCGTCCCTCGACGACTGCGATGGGATGCATGCCTGCACGGCTGCAGAGTGGCGTGAAGCGACTTGGGAGAACGTCATCCCGCGCCGGACGGACACCCTCGCGCGGCGCGCATCCGGGC
>QGUO01000427.1 GCA_003242495.1 Pseudomonadota bacterium
CCGTCACGCCTCTCAAGGGGCAGAAAGGCGACATCACCGGCACGGTCGCGCTGGTACGCGACGTCAGCGAATCGCGCGGCCTGGCGCGCCAGATGTCCTACCAGGCGAGCCACGACGCGCTCACCGGCCTGGTGAACCGCCGGGAGTTCGAGCGCCGCTTGAGCGAAGCGCTCGAGACGGCGCATACGACCACCGTGCGCCACGTCATGTGCTACCTCGATCTGGACCGCTTCAAGCTGGTCAACGACACCTGCGGTCACATGGCCGGCGACAGCATGCTGCGCGAGGTGGCGGCGCTCATCAAGGAGGGAGTGCGCGACTCGGACACGGTCGGCCGGCTGGGTGGCGACGAATTCGGCATGCTGCTCATCGGCTGCCCGCTCGAGAAGGCGCGGCAGATCGCCGACGACGTGGTGCGACGGATCAACGATTATCGCTTCGTCTGGAAGGACAAGATCTTCAACATCGGCGTGAGCGTCGGGCTGGTCGAGATCTCGCGCGAGAGCGGTGCGCCCGACGAGGTCCTGAGCGCGGCCGATTCGGCCTGTTACGTGGCCAAGCGCCAGGGCAATCATGTCCATGTCTACTCGGCGCGTGACGAATCGATGGCGCGTCACCGCGGCGAGATCCAATGGCTGCAGCGTCTGCAGACCGCCCTCAAGGAGAACCGCTTCGAGCTGGTGGCGCAGCCCATCGTGGCGGTGAATGCGAACGTGGCCGGCGGGCCGGCCCTCGAGGTGCTGCTCAGGTTGCAGGACGACAGCGTGCCGGGAGGCATTTCGCCCGTGGAGTTCCTGCGCGCCGCGGAGCGCTATCGACTCATGTCGGACGTCGATCGCTGGGTGGTGCAGACGGTGCTCGCGGCGCTCGGTCGGGGCAGCGTGCGGCTGCCCGCGCAGCGCAGCCTGGCCATCAACCTCTCCGGCCAGACGCTCGGCGATCCGCTGTTCCTGGAGTTCGTCGTCGATTGCCTGGACCGCACGGGCGTGGCCGCCGACCAGCTCTGTTTCGAAGTGACCGAGAACTCGGTGATCACCAACATCGAGCACGCCCGGCGATTCATCGGCGTATTGCATGGCATGGGCTGCCAGTTCGCGCTCGATGACTTCGGCCGTGGGCTGTCCTCGTTCGGCAACTTGAAGAACCTGTCGCTCGACTTCCTCAAGATCGACGGCACGTTCATCCGCGACCTCGGGAGCGATTCGGTCAACCAGGCCATGGTGGCGGCCATGATCAAGCTGGCCCGCACGCTGAAATTCCAGGTGATCGCCGAGCAGGTCGAGGATGCCGTCACGCTGGAGGCCGCGCGGCTGATCGGCGTGGATTACGTGCAGGGCTACCAGATCGGCCGGCCCCAGCCACTCGTGAAGGCCGCCCACCGCATCGCGTAGTCCGCACTACGCGATGCGCGCGAGCGCCCTCGCCGTAATCGCCTTCAAGACAGCAGCGGCACCAGCAGCAACGCGACGATATTGATGATCTTGATGAGCGGGTTGATGGCCGGGCCCGCCGTGTCCTTGTACGGATCGCCGACGGTGTCGCCCGTCACGGATGCCTTGTGGGTTTCCGATCCCTTGCCGCCGAAGTTGCCTTCCTCCACGTACTTCTTGGCGTTGTCCCAGGCGCCGCCGCCGGTGCACATGGAGATGGCCACGAACAGTCCCGTGACGATGGTGCCGATGAGCAGGCCGCCAAGGGCGCGCACACCGGCGCCCGGACCCATCAGCCAGGTCATGCCAAAGCCCACCGCCACCGGCACCAGGATGGGCAGCAGCGAGGGGATGATCATCTCCTTGATGGCTGCGCGGGTGAGCATGTCCACGGCGCGCGAGTAATCGGGCTTGCCGGTGCCTTCCATGATCCCCGGGATCTCGCGGAACTGGCGCCGCACCTCGATGACCACCGAGCCGGCCGCGCGGCCCACCGCCTGCATGGCCATGGCGCCGAACAGGTAGGGCACCAGGCCGCCAATGAACAGGCCGATGATGACGGCAGGATCGGAGAGCTGGAACTCCTGGAGCTTGCCCTCGGCAGCGAGATTGTGCGTGTAATCGGCGAACAGCACCAGCGCAGCCAGGCCGGCCGAGCCGATGGCGTAGCCCTTGGTCACCGCCTTGGTGGTATTGCCGACGGCGTCCAGCGCATCGGTGATCTTGCGCACCTCCTGGGGCAGTCCGGCCATCTCGGCGATGCCGCCGCCGTTGTCGGTGATCGGTCCGTAGGCATCGAGCGCAACCACCATGCCCGTCATGGACAGCATGGCGGTGGCCGCGACCGCGATTCCGTACAGACCCAGGCCGTCGCCGACGCTCTCGCCCAGCGAATACGTGCTCCAGATCGCCGCACAGACGGCCACCACGGGCAGCGCGGTCGATTTCATGGAGATGGCGAGACCGGCGATGACATTGGTCCCGTGGCCGGTCTGGGAGGCCTCGGCCACGTAACGCACCGGGCCGTACTCGGTCGCCGTGTAGTACTCGGTGATCACGATCATCGCCGCGGTCAACGCGAGCCCGATCAGCGCGCAGAAGTAAAGCGGCAGGCCCTGCGCCCCCAGCATCAGCGTGGTGATCGGATAATAGGCGGCGGCCGCGATGATCCCCGAGACGATCACGCCGCGATACAGTGCGTTCATGATCTTGCCCCCCTCGTCGGTCTTCACGAAGAAGGTGCCCACGATGGAGGCGACGATGGAGACCGCGCCGAGCAGCAGCGGGTAGATCACGGCCCCGGGACCGAGCGCCTGCGCGGTGAGGAAGGCGAGCAGCATGGTGGCGACCACCGTGACCGCGTAGGTCTCGAACAGGTCGGCCGCCATACCGGCGCAGTCGCCGACGTTGTCGCCCACGTTGTCGGCGATCACCGCAGGATTGCGCGGATCGTCTTCCGGGATCCCTGCCTCGACCTTGCCGACCAGGTCGGCGCCGACGTCAGCCCCCTTGGTGAAGATGCCGCCGCCGAGACGCGCGAAGATGGAGATCAGTGAGCCGCCGAAGGCGAGCCCCACCAGGGCGTGCAGCGCACCCTCGGTGTCGGTGAACCGGCTGACCAGGTAGTAGTAGCCCGCCACGCCGATCAGCCCCAAGCCCACCACCAGCATGCCGGTGATGGCACCGCCCCGGAACGCGACTTGCAATGCGCGGTTCAGGCCGATGCTGGCGGCGTGTGCGGTGCGCACGTTGGCGCGCACCGAGATGTTCATGCCGATGTACCCGGCCAGGCCCGAAAAGATCGCGCCGACTGCGAAGCCCCCGGCGGTGGCCCAGCCGAGTCCCAGGAGCCCGAGTAACACCAACAGGACAATGCCGACGATGGCGATCGTGGAATACTGGCGGTTGAGGTAGGCGCCTGCGCCGGCCTGGATGGCTGCGGCGATCTCTTGCATCTTTTCGGTGCCGGCGGGCTGCTTGTTGATCCACCCGACCGAGAACACCCCGTACAACACGGCGAGTGCGCCAGATCCGATCGCGAGCCAAAGAGCCAAATCACTCGACATAAACGCTCCTCCCATTCGCGGGCT
>QGUO01000428.1 GCA_003242495.1 Pseudomonadota bacterium
GGCTGGAGAACCTGATCCGCACCGAGCTGCCCTCGCACGCGCAGATCAATTACGACGGCGAGTCGCGCGAGTTCCGCCGCTCCGGCGGCGCGCTCTATGAGACCTTCGTGCTGGCGCTGGTGATCGTGTTTCTGGTGCTCGCGGCGCAATTCGAGAGCTTCAAGCATCCGCTGGTCATCATGACCACGGTGCCCCTGGCGGTGGCCGGCGCCCTGCTCGGCACCTGGATCACCGGCGGCTCCATCAATGTATTCAGCCAGATCGGCAGCATCATGCTGATCGGCCTGGCGGCCAAGAACGGCATTCTCATCGTGGAATTCGCCAACCAGCTGCGCGACCGCGGCGTGGAGTTCGTGGAGGCGGTGATCAGGGCCTCGGCCATCCGCCTGCGCCCCGTGCTCATGACCAGCCTGTGTGCAGCCTTCGGCGCGGTGCCGCTGCTCATGGCGTTCGGAGCGGGCGCCGAGAACCGCAAGGCGATCGGTGCGGTGGTCTTCTACGGGGTGATGTTCTCGATGCTGCTCACGCTGTACGTGGTCCCCGTGGTCTATGCGCTGGTGGCGCGCAACACGCGCTCCCCGGAGTACGTGAGCCGCCTGATCGATCGCCTGCGCGGCAGCACGGCGGGCGAGGCCTCCGCGGACGCCTGAGGGGCCGCCCAACCCCTCTGAGCTCGAAAAAAAGCCGGCGATGCGGTGCGCACGCCGGCTCGAGTGTGTCCCCGAACGCCCAGGGAGGGGGCGCTCTCGCAGGAGGACGTCGATGTGACGGCGCTCAGGGGCGGTTGGTTCCCCGAATCCGGCGACTTCGCCGCGGTCGCTCCATTTCGTCGCAGGAATGGGGACAGCCTGGCGGAGAAAAGAGGGCCCTGGCGCGCCGGGCAGGGTGAGCCGGCCGGTCCGCTCGGCGAGGCACCCGGCAGGCACTAGAATGGGCCTCCATATGCCCTTGTCGCCGTACCAACAACTCGAGCTGGAATTTCGTCGTCTGCACGCGTTTCGCGGGGCCGCCGGCGTCCTGCGCTGGGACGCCGCCGTGATGATGCCGCGTGGCAGCGCCGAGACGCGCGGCGAACAGCTGGCCGCGCTGGAAACCGAGTGCCACGCGCTGCTGACCTCGCCGCGCATTTCGCGACTGCTCGAGCGTGCCGAAGCCAACGCCCAGGGCCTGGAGGCCTGGGAGCTCGCCAACCTGCGGGAGATGCGCCGCGAGCGGGACCATGCCATCGCCACGCCGCAGAGCCTGGTGTCGCGCCTGGCCAAGGCCACGGCGCGCGCCGAGGTGCGCTGGATCGAGGCGCGCCAGCAGAGCAGTTTCGCCTTGTTCGCCCCCCACCTCGAAGAGGTGGTCGAGCTGCTGCGGAGCAAGGCGATGCTGCTCGGCAAGGCGCTGGGCCTGGACCCTTACGATGCTTTGATCGACGAATTCAGCCCAGGTCTGACCCGCGCGCACATCGACCCTGTCTTTGCCACGCTGGGACAGCGGCTGCCCTCCCTCATCCATGAGGCCATCGAGCACCAGGCGCACACGGCGCCGCTGCCGATCGGCGGGCGGTTCGCACCCGACAAGCAGCGCCAGCTGGCAGTCGAGCTGATGGAGGCCATGGGCTTTCCCTTCGACCGGGGCCGTCTCGACGAAAGCGAGCACCCGTTCACCGGCGGCGCGCCGGGGGACATCCGCATCACCACCCGCTTCAGCCCCACGGACCTGCTCTCGGGATTGATGGGCGTGCTGCACGAGACCGGGCATGCGATGTACGACCTCGGGCTGCCCGAGGCCTGGCGCGGCCAACCCGTCGGCCAGGACCGCGGCATGGCCCTGCAGGAGAGCCAGTCCCTGCTGCTCGAGATGATCATCGGCCGCAACCGGCCGTTCCTGAGGTACCTCAAACCGCTGCTGGCGAAGATTTTCGGCGTGAGCGGGCCGGAATGGGAGGTCGAGAACCTGTACCGCCTGCTGACCCGTGTGCGGCGCAGCCTGATCCGCGTCGATGCGGACGAGGTCACCTACCCGGTACACATCCTGCTGCGCTATGACCTCGAGCAGGACATCTTCGCCGGCAAGCTCAAGGTCGCCGATCTGCCGGAGGCGTGGAACGCCTGGATGGCCGATCGGCTGGGCGTGCGTCCCCGCAACGATGCCGAGGGCTGCCTGCAGGATGTGCACTGGGCGGTGGGCTCCTTCGGCTATTTCCCGACCTACGCCATCGGCGCCGTGATCGCCGGGCAGCTCTACGAGAAACTGCGCGCGGACCGCCCCGAGCTCGACGAGGAGATCGCGGCCGGGTATTTCGCCGGTCTGTTCGACTGGCTGCGCGAGCACGTGCACCGGCTGGGCGCCAGCGTGGGCATGCATGAGCTCATCGAGCGCGCCACCGGCCGCACGCTCTCGGCCGGCGCCTGGCTGCGTTACATCGAGGGGAAATATCTCGGGGAATAGGCCGGACGTGAACCGGTCGGCTCACATGCGCCGGTGGCAGCGTCGCCTGGCGACCCGGGCTCGGCCGCTCGCGCTCGCCTGCTCAACCCCGACGTCAGCCAGGTACACTTGCGCCATGAATGCCGTGCCCGCCAAAACGGTCCTCAAACCCTCCAACAACTTCAAGCGTCTCCAGGCGCGGCTGCGCGGGCTGGTCGGCAAGGCCATCGAGGACTTCCGCATGATCGAGGAGGGCGACCGCGTGATGGTCTGCCTCTCGGGCGGCAAGGACTCCTACACCATGCTGGACATCCTGCTGTCGCTGCAGCGCAGCGCGCCGGTGCGCTTCGAGCTGGTGGCCGTGAACCTCGACCAGAAACAGCCGGGTTTCCCCGCTCATGTGCTGCCCGATTATTTGCGCACCCTCGGCGTGCCTTTCCATGTGATCGAGCAGGACACCTACAGTGTGGTCAAGCGCGTGATCCCGGAGGGCCGGACCCTGTGCGGGCTGTGCTCGCGCCTGCGGCGCGGGGCGTTGTATCGCTTCGCCGCCGAGCACGGCATGACCAAGATCGCCCTGGGCCACCATCGCGACGACATCGTCGAGACGCTGTTCCTCAACATGTTCTTCGGCGGCAAGCTCAAGGCCATGCCGCCGAAGCTGCGTTCCGAGGATGGACGGCACGTGGTGATCCGCCCGCTCGCCTACGTCGCCGAGCAGGACATCGAGCGCTACGCGCGGGCCCGCGCGTTCCCGCTGATCCCGTGCTCGCTGTGCGGGTCTCAGGAGAACCTGCAACGCCGCGAGATCAAGATGATGTTGCGCGAGTGGGAGCGGCGCTATCCGGGGCGGACCGAATCGATTTTTTCCAGCCTCAGGGACGTGGTGCCCTCGCACCTGCTCGACCCGCGCCTCCACGATTTCGGGGGGCGGGGTCCCGGCCGTGCAGCGACCGGCGAGGCGGCCTTCTATGCCGAAATCCCCGAGGGCTCGGACCTCGGCGGCACGGGGGTGGACGACGCAGGATCCGGTCGCCCGGCGTTCGCCACCCGGGCCCTGGTCCGCCAGGACCTTGCCGGGCGCTTCGACCCGGCAG
>QGUO01000429.1 GCA_003242495.1 Pseudomonadota bacterium
AGGCCTGGGGGGGGGAGATTGGCGGTTCCCCGAATCCCTTAGCCCGGGCATCGTGGCCGGCACGGTCAAGCACAAGACCAAACTGAGCCTCACCCCGGCGGAAATCGCTGCTGTCGCCGCATACTGGGGCAGCGGCCACTGAGCCGCGGAACCGTCGACGCACCCGCCCAGGCCTCCCCCGTCAGACGATGCGTGCCTTCTGCCTGTTGCTGATTCTGGCCAACGCGCTGTTTTTCGCGTGGGCCCACATGATCGATGTGAAGCCCGGTGCGCTCGAGCGTCCGCGACTTGCCGGCGCGCAGCCGCCGCCGCGGATCGTGCTGGCGCGGGAGGCGGCAGGCACCGAGCCGCGGCCGGCAGCGGAGATGCGGCGGATCGAGCCGCCGCAGGTCGATCCGCTCGACGATGGGAACGAGGCGCTCGCCGCCACCCAGCCGGCGCCTGCACGCGCGGACGCCGGCGCGCACTCCTGTGTGAGCGTCGGACCCTTCGCCGAACTGGCCGACAGCGCCCAGGCGCAGGCGGCGATCCGCAACGCGGGTCTCGAGCCGCGGCAGCGCGTCGAAATGGGTGAGGTCTGGGCGGGCTACTGGGTGAGCGTGCGGGACTTCGCGACCCGCAAGGAGGCCGACGCTGCGCTCGCGCGCCTTGCCGAGAACGGGATCGGCGATGCCTATATTTTGACCGGCGAGGACGAGTATGTCCTGTCGGTGGGCGTGTTCTCGGACCATCAACGCGCCCAGCGGCGGGCCGCACAGGTCCGGGCCCAGGGCTTCGCGGTCCAGATCGCCGATCGCAAGCGCGCCGGCTCCGTGTACTGGATCGATGTGGACCTCACCAGCCCCGCACAGACCCTGGACATGTCCATGTTCCAGCAGGAACCCGGGAAAATCATGCGCCTGGAGCTGCGAGCCTGTCCGCGCGGCGCGTAGCGGTCGCAAAGCAGGCGCGCGTGCTTCAGATGGCCCCAGGGGCTACAATCAAGGCCCCTTCGCACTCGTGCCGGCTTAGCACAGTTGGTAGTGCGCCTGATTTGTAATCAGGGGGTCGGGGGTTCGAGTCCCTCAGCCGGCACCATCATTCCACGCCCAGTCTGCATCGCCGTGCGCGCAATTCGCGGGCCGCGCGCAGCGGACCCGTGCCGCACGTCGTCCGCACGCCGCGGCCATTCTCCTCGAGCGGACCGGGCCGTTAGAATGGTCGGATTGGTCCAAGACAGGTGTGACGATGACGGTTCGATTGAAGATAGGCCCCGGCTTGATGATCGCGGCGGGTCTGGCAAGCGCGCTGATGCTCACCGGCTGCGCGGACAAGGGACCTGCGGCGGTCGACTCGCAACGCATGAGAAATGCCGACGCCGAGCCCGGGCAATGGATGTCCTACAGCCGGACCTGGGACGAGCAGCGCTTCAGTCCGCTGACCCAGATCAACGACGGCAACGCCCATGAGTTGGGGCTCGCCTGGTACGCGGATCTCAACACCTACCGCGGCGTGCAGGCCACGCCGCTGTTCATCGACGGCGTTCTGTATAACGTGTCGGTTTTCAACGTGGTCACCGCCTATGACGCCCGCGACGGCAAGGTGCTGTGGACCTACGATCCGAAGGTTGCGAGCGAGTGGGCACGGCTCGCGTGCTGCGGCCCTTCGTCGCGCGGCATCGCCGCCTGGAAGGGGAAGATCTACATCGGTGCACTCGACGGGCGTCTCATTGCGGTGGACGCCAAGACCGGCGAGGAGGTCTGGAGCGTGCAGACCTTCGATCGCAAGTATCCCTATTCCATTACCGGCGCGCCGCGCGTCTACGACGGCAAGGTCGTGATCGGCAACGGCGGCGCCGACTATGGCGTGCGCGGCTTCGTGTCGGCCTACGACGCGGAGACCGGCGAGAAGGTCTGGCGCTTCTACACCGTCCCGGGCGATCCCTCCAAGGGGCCGGACGGCGAGGCCTCCGACAGCGTCATGCCCATGGCCGCCGAGACCTGGAACGGCGAGTGGTGGAAGTACGGTGGCGGCGGCACCGCCTGGGACTCGTTCGCCTACGATCCGGAGCTCAACCTGGTGTACATCGGCACGGGCAACGGCTCGCCGACCGTGCAGCATTTCCGCAGCCCGGGCGGCGGCGACAACCTGTTCCTGTGTTCCATCATCGCCGTGGATGCCGACACCGGGGAATACGCCTGGCATTACCAGATGGTCCCGGAGGAGCAGTGGGACTTCACCTGCACGCAGCCGATCGTGCTCGCCGACCTCGAGATCGAAGGGCGCACGCGCCAGGTGCTGATGCAGGCGCCGAAGAACGGCTTTTTCTACGTCATCGACCGCAAGACCGGTGAGCTCATTTCGGCGGAGACCTATGTGCCGAATCTCTGGGCGTCGCACATCGATCTCGAGACCGGGCGCCCGGTCGTCAACCCCGATGCCTATCTGACCGAGAAGCCGTTTCTCATGACGCCGACCTGGCTGGCGGCACACAGTTGGCATCCGATGGCCTACAGCCCGCTCACGGGCCTGGTCTACTTCCCCGCTCAGGAACAATGGCTGGTGATGGCGCGGGTGAAGGACGAGGACTTCAAGTTCGTGCCGCACCGCTCGAACAGCGGCTTTGCCTTCACAGGGCACGACGAGCTGCGCAGGGAGCTGCAGGAAATCGGCAACAGTCGCGAGAAGGGCTATCTGCTCGCCTGGGATCCGGTGAAGCAACAAGAGGCGTTTCGCGTCGACTATCCGTATCCCGGCTCGGGCGGCGTGCTCGCGACCGCCGGCAACATTCTCGTCCAGGGCACGATCAACAAGACGCTCGCCGTGTATCGCGCCGACGACGGTCAGAAGCTCTGGGAGATGGACACCCAGACCGTGGCCATTGCCGGGCCCATGACGTTCGAGCACGAGGGCGAGCAGTACATCGCCGCGAACTTCGGCTGGGGCGGCTCGCCCGTGCACGGGCTGACCGCGGGGCCCGAGCCGGTGAGGTTCGGACCGGGACGGCTGATGGTGTTCAAGCTCGGCGCCAAGGGCGTGAGCTTGCCGCCGATGCCGCCGCCCTCGGCGCTGCCGCCGCCGCCGCCCCTGCGTGCCGGCGAGGACGTGGTCCGCAAGGGCCAGAAGCTCTACGGCGAGACGTGCTCGCGCTGCCATGGCGAGGAGGCGCGCGGCGGCCTGAAAGATCTGCGCTTCATGACGCCCGAGACGCGCGCACAGTTCAAGGAAATCGTGCTCGACGGCATCCGCAAGGAGCAGGGCATGGCCGGGTTCGCCGATATCCTGACGGAGGAGGACGCCGAGGCCATTCACGCCTACCTCATCGCTCGTGCGCACGAGGATTGGCAGGACGCGACGTTCACCCAGTGATTCGCGGACGGGTGCGCCCCCAGCCGCCTCGCGGGCGGCCGGGGGCGCCGCCTCTATGCGCATGCATGTCAGGGAATGACTGACGAGGTCTCGAGGAAATTCCGGGGCACCGACTGCGCCGGTCGAAGGACGGGCGTGAGGCGCCTCGGCGAGGCCCG
>QGUO01000430.1 GCA_003242495.1 Pseudomonadota bacterium
CTACGAGGGCCAGGACACGTCGTGACGTGCGATTTGACCGACGCTGCTTTTCTCTTCTCTAAGCTTTTCTTGTTTTACGGGAGACGACACTTTTACGGGAGACGACACTCGGCGCAAACGGTGAGTGTGCGCTCCGCAAATTCAGCCGAGCCGCTCGTCCCAGCTCGCACCGCTTCTAGGGTGCGGCATCGCCGGGGCGCTAGCGCGCCTTCGGCCCGAGTGCTCCGGCGGCTCTGAAATGCTCGGGGAACATCAGCCGGCGCATCGCGGGACTCCATCGCTTGGTGGCCTGCCGATAGGCATCCACCTCGGCCCGCGAGGGCGGCTTCTTCCGGAAAGGAATCACTTTTCTGTCGCGCATAGTCACTCCGCAAGTGTCGGCAGTACCTGCACGTCGAGGCATGCAGCGCCGGTGCTTTGCGGATGTTCACCGATTTGCGGGAATTTTCCCGGCCTGCGCTCCCTGATTCGGACGTACGACTTGTTCGTCAAGCACCTGAGCGCGTACCCCTGCCCCGCAGGTCGGCAGGGCCCGGCGCCCGTCTACGCGCTCGAGGCGGCATCGCTGCCCTCGACCCTGATTGCCGTACTCCGCCGCTGCGCTAGGTTTGCGGCTCCACCGTCGCAGGCATGGCCCTGGAGGTCGTCATGGCGCAGCAAGCGAAGCCCGACAAACCGAACATCCTCGCCATTTGGGGCGACGACATCGGCATCTGGAATCTGAGCTGCTACAGCGGCGGAATGATGGGTTATCAAACTCCCAATATCGATCGCATCGCCCGCGAGGGCATGCGTTTCACCGACTCCTATGGCGAGCAGAGCTGCACCGCCGGGCGCGCCGCCTTCATCACCGGCCAGAGCGTCTTTCGCACGGGGCTCTCCAAGGTGGGCCTGCCCGGCGCGCCGGTCGGCATCCAGGCGGAGGACCCCACCATCGCCGAGCTGTTGAAACCCTTGGGTTATGCCACGGCGCAGTTCGGCAAGAACCATTTCGGTGACCAGAACCGGTTCCTGCCCACGGCGCACGGATTCGATGAGTTCTTCGGCAATCTGTATCACCTGAACGCCGAGGAGGATCCGGAAGACCCTGACTATCCGCGAGATCCACGCTTCAAGGAGCAGTTCGGTCCTCGCGGCGTCATTCACTCCTGGGCGACGGACCAGGACGATCCCACGGAGGAGCCCCGTTGGGGTCGCGTCGGCAAACAGAAGATCGAGGACACCGGTCCGCTCACGCGCAAGCGCATGGAAACCTGCGACGACGAGTTCATTGGCGCCGCCAAGAACTGGATCAGGACTCAGCACCAGGCTGGCAAGCCCTTCTTCTGCTGGGTGAACACCACGCACATGCATGTGCGCACGCACACCAAGCCGGAGAGCCTCGGCCAGGCGGGAGAGCATCAATCGCCTTATCACGACACCATGATCGATCATGACAAGCATGTCGGCGAGTTGCTCGACCTGCTGGACGAGCTCGGCATCGCCGAAGACACGTTCGTGATGTACTCGACCGACAACGGCCCGCACATGAACACCTGGCCGGATGGCGCGATGACACCGTTTCGCAGCGAGAAGAACACCAACTGGGAAGGCGCCTTCCGCGTACCGCTGGTGATCCGCTGGCCGGACAAGGTTCCGGCAGGCGCCATCTCGAACGAGATCGTTCAGCACCACGACTGGCTGCCGACCTTCCTGGCCATGGCCGGCGAGCCCGACATCGTGAACACCTTGAAACAGGGTCACACGGCCGACGGCAAGCATTTCAAGGTTCACATCGATGGCTACAACCTTTTGCCGTATCTCACGGGAGAGGAGAACGAGAGCCCGCGTCAGGGGTTCATTTACTTCAGCGACGACGGCGACCTGGTCGCGGTGCGCTACCGGAACTGGAAGTGTGTCTTCATGGAGCAGCGCTGCCCGGGCACCTTGGAGGTGTGGGGCGAGCCCTTCACCGTGCTGCGCATCCCCAAGCTTTACAACCTCAGAACGGATCCCTTCGAGCGGGCCGACATCACGTCCAACACCTACTGGGACTGGTATCTGTCGAAGGCCTACATGATCATGGGGGCGCAGGCCATCGTCACGCCGTTCCTCGAGACCTTCAAGGAATTCCCCCCGAGACAGGAGGCAGCGTCATTCACCATCAATCAGGCACTCGAGAAAATGCAAACCGCGATCGGCGGCGCGGGGCATTGAGCGCGGCGTGACCTCGTCGACATCCATGCATGCCGCGCGGGATGGGCTGCACCGCGCCCCCCCCTTTTGAGGATGCTGCGCATGGCTCGGATCGCCGCCGGATTGGGAATTGCGCTCATGTGCTGCGCCGGGACCATGGACCTCGCGGCCGATACCCTGCCCTCGTGGCGCGACGGCCCGTCGAAACGCGCCCTCACCGAGTTCGTCGACCGTATCACCGACCGAAGCGACGCGGCGTACGTGGCGCCGGACGCGCGTATAGCCGCCTTCGACAACGACGGCACACTCTGGGCGGAGCAGCCCATATACTTCCAGTTCGCGTTCGCCATCGACCGCGTCAAGGCGCTCGCCGGCCAGCATCCCGAGTGGCGAACCACACAGCCGTTCAAGGCCGTCCTCGAAGGCGATCTGCACGCGGCGGTGGCGACGGGAAACAAGGGACTGCTCGAGATCCTGGCCGCTTCGCACGCCGGGATGACGACCGAGGAGTTCCACTCGACGGTGATGCAGTGGCTCGCCACCGCCCGGCATCCATCGCGCGGGCGGCCGTACACCGAGCTGGCTTATCAGCCCATGCGGGAATTGCTCGATTACCTGCGCGCCAACGGCTTCAAGACATTCATCGTCTCAGGCGGCGGCGTCGAGTTCATGCGCGCGTTCGCGCAGCGCGTCTACGGGATTCCGCCGGAACAGGTGGTCGGCTCATCCGGGGTGACGACATTTCACTCCACCAACGACGGCAAAGCCGTGCTCATCAAGGCGCCCAAGGTCGAGTTCATCGACGACGGTCCCGGCAAGCCCTCGGGGATCCAACGCTTCATCGGGCGCCGTCCGATTCTCGCCGTCGGCAACTCGGATGGCGACCAGGAAATGCTCGAATGGACGGTGGCGGGTGACGGGATGCGCCTGGCCGTTCTGATTCACCATACGGACGCCGAGCGGGAGTACGCGTACGACCGGAACTCGCATGTCGGACGCCTCGACAAGGCGCTCGATGAGGCCACGGCGCGCAATTGGGTGATCGTCGACATGAAGCAGGATTGGCGCACCGTCTTTCCCGCCGTCCCGTCCTCCTCCGATTAGGAGAAAGCCGGGAGAAAGCCGGGCGTCGGCCCGTCCGCCACGTCTAACACTGTCGCGACGTGGATTTCGACGCCACACGCTCCTGCTCGAGCCGTCCCTGACTGCCTGCCGCGGCGCGGTTTCCGTCGATGAAGTCCGCACCGCTTCAGTCGCCTGGCTCGACCCTGCGCGGTCCCCCGCCCTACCTCAGCAGTTTGACCATCTCCTCCAGGACGGTATC
>QGUO01000031.1 GCA_003242495.1 Pseudomonadota bacterium
CGCCACCGAGCGCATGCCGGTGGACATGGTGGCCATCCTGCTGATGGTGACCATGATCGCCATCCCGCTGTTCCTCGGGAACATTCCCTTCCTGCTCAGGCATGGCATCGATCTGAAGGCGGCCTTCCCGACCATCGAGGAGGGACTGTCCGGGCTGTCGAGCCCGGCGACCATCACGGTGCTGGCGATGTTCATCCTGTCGTCGGGCGTACAGCGCAGCGGACTGGTCCATGAGCTCGGCAAGCGCATTTTCCCCATCGTCGGCAATTCCGAGCTGCGCCAGGTGCTGATGCTGGCGCTGGTGGTGGGGACGGTCTCCGGCTTCATCAACAACACCGCGGCGGTGGCCGTCATGCTGCCCATGGTCATGGACCTGGCGAAGCGCTCCAAGCGCTCGCCGGCGAAGCTGCTCATGCCGCTGTCGTTCCTGGCCCAGCTCGGCGGCACGCTGACCCTCATCGGCACCTCGACCAACCTGCTCGTGGCGAGCATCGTGGCCGATCCGGAGCGCGGCTTCGGCAAGGTCATCGGCATGTTCGAGTTCACGAAGGTCGGCCTGATCGTGCTCGGCGCGGGCATCCTGTATTTCGTGCTCATCGGTCGCTGGCTGCTGCCGGATCGGCCGCTCCCCGGGGCCGGCAAGGGCGACGGGGAAAGCCATTTCCTGGTCGAGCTGCGCGTGCCGGAGGGCAGCAACCTGATCGGCCGCACGCTCGCCAAGAGCGGGTTCATCACCAAGCAGGGCGCCGAGCTGGTGCGCCTGCAGCGCGGCGAGACGGCCTGGCGCAGCGATGCCGAGCGCCAGCCGCTCGCGGCAGGGGACGTGCTCCTGGTGCGCGCCACGCCGCAGCAGGTGATGGAGCTCATGGGCAGCAACCAGGTGAAGGTGCTCACCGGCGGCGGCGATGAGCGTCGCGCACTGCGCGCTCCGGCGCGGCTGGTGCAGGTCATGTTGCGCTCGCCGCAGGCGTTCGGACATCGGCGTGTCGGCGAGGTGGACTTCGGGCGCCTGCGCGCGCGCCTGGTGGGCGTGGAGGTCGAGTCGCTCGACGGGGCGCGGCTCGTGAATCACGAGCTGCGTGTCGGAGAGATCGTGCTGCTGTCGACCTCGGCGCGCGGTGTCGAAGCATTGGAGCGCAGCCCGGACTTCGTGGTCATGGAGCAGATCGAGGACGTCTTCGATCGCAGCAAGCAGTGGCCCGTGCTGCTCATCCTCGCGGGCGTGGTGCTGATTCCGGCGTTCACCACCATTCCCATCCTGCTGACCTCGCTGGTCGGGGTGATCCTGATGGTGCTCACCGGCGTGTTGCCCAAGGAGGAGGTGTACGGCTCGGTGAGCTGGGACGTGATCTTCCTCATCGCCGGGGTGATTCCACTGGCGATCGCCATGAACAAGAGCGGCACGGCGGATTGGCTCGCCCTACACTTCGTCGCGCTGACGCGCGACTGGTCGCCCCTGTACATCATCTTCGGCCTGTACGTGGTCACCACGCTGCTCACCGAGGTGGTGAGCAACAATGCCGCGGCCGTGATCGTGGTGCCCATCGCCATCGCCATCGGCGAGCAGCTCGGCCTCGATCCGTTCCCGTTGGTGCTCGCCGTGATGTTCGCCGCCAGCACCACCTTCCTCACGCCGGTGGGCTATCAGACCAACACCATGATCTACGGGACGGGCGTGTATCGGTTCCTCGATTTCGCGCGCGTCGGCGCGCCGCTCAACGTGCTCCTGGCGTTCATCACCACGTACGCCATCGCGCATTATTTCCCGCCGGCGTGAGCCGGCGGGAACCCGTGCGGCGGCGTTGGAGGGTCATTCCTTCGCCGCGTGGCGCTGCTCGAGCTCGGCCACCACGGCTTCGAGCGACAGATTGCGTGCCTTGAGCAACAGCTGCAGATGAAACAGCAGATCGGCGGCTTCGCCGATCACCCGTGGCTCGTCCTGCGCCACGGCCGCCAGCGCCAGCTCGACGCCTTCCTCGCCGACTTTCTGGGCCATGCGGGTGAGGCCCTTCGACCAGATGCGCGCGGTATAGCTGCCTTCCGGCTGGCTGGAGATGCGCTCGGCGATGACCGACTCGAGCCGGGCCAGGAAGGCGAGGGGCGCGGCCTCGCTGCGGACCTCGCCGAAGCAGCTGCGCGCGCCGGTGTGACAGGTGGGTCCGTGCGGGCGCGCCGTGACCAGCAGGGCGTCGCGGTCGCAGTCCGCAGTGACCTGCACCACGTCGAGGTGGTTCTGCGAGGTCTCGCCCTTGGTCCACAGGCGGTTCTTGCTGCGGCTGAAGAAGGTCACCCGGCCGCTGGCGAGCGTCGTCGCCAGCGCCTCGCGATTCATGTAGCCGAGCATGAGCACCGTCCCGTCGTGCGCATCCTGCACGATGGCCGGCAACAGGCCATTGCCCTTGTTCCAGTCGAGGGCGTCGATCTCTGCGGGTGTCATGTACGGATCTCGATGCCTTGTGCGCGCAGCTCGCGCTTGAGCGCCGGAATGGAGAGCGCGCCGCTGTGGAACACGCTGGCGGCGAGTGCGCCGTCGACGCGCGCCGCCTGGAACACCTCGGTGAAGTGCTCCACGGCGCCGGCGCCGCCCGAGGCGATGAGCGGCACGCGGCAGACCTCGCGCACGGCCGTCAGCTGCGCGATGTCGTAGCCGCGGCGCACGCCGTCGCTCGCCATGCAGTTCAGAACGATCTCGCCGGCGCCGCGTTCCTGCACTTCGCGCACCCAGTCGAGCGTGCGCCGCGCGGTGCTGCGTGTGCGCTGCGGATCGCCGGTGTACTGATAGACCTGGTAGTCGTCACCCACGGTCTGGCTGTCGATGCCGACCACCACACACTGGGCGCCGAAGCGCTCGCTCAGGCGCGAGATGAGCTCCGGGTCGGCGAGGGCGGGGGAGTTCACCGAGATCTTCTCGGCGCCTTCGCCCAGCACCGCCTCGGCATCGGCGACGCTGCGGATGCCGCCGGCCACACAAAACGGAATGTCGAGCAGGCGCGCCACGCGTCGCACCCAGGTGCGGTCCACCGAGCGCCCGTCGGGGCTCGCGGTGATGTCGTAGAACACCAGCTCGTCGGCGCCTTCGTCACGATAGCGCGCGGCCAGCTCCAGAATGTCGCCGACCACGACGTGATCGCGAAAGCGCACGCCCTTGACGACCTGCCCGTCCTTTACATCGAGGCAGGGGATGATGCGTTTGGCAAGAATGGCCGCAACTCCTCGGGGGTGATTCGGTTCTCGAGCATGGCCTTGCCGCTGATCACGGCGGCCAGGCCGCTGGCGGCGAGCGCCGCCAAATCCGCGGCCGTGGCCACGCCGCCCGAGGCCTGCCAGCGCACCTCGGGAAAGCGTCGCACGGCCTCGGCATACAGTGCGCAGTTCGGGCCGGTCAGTGCGCCGTCGCGCGCGATGTCGGTGCACAGCACATGCTGTACGCCGAGGCGGGCGAAGCGCTCGACCGCATCCCAGAGCACCGTCGTGCTGGTCTCGCGCCAGCCATGCGTGGTCAGCAGCGGGGCGCCGGTCGCGTCGATGCGCACATCGAAGGCGAGCACCAGGCGTGCCGGGTCGATCTCGTCCAGCCAGCGCGCCACGTCCTCGGGGGCGGTCACCGCGACGCTGCCGATCACCGCGCGCTCGATGCCGGCGTCCAGCAACTCGCGAACCCGCGCAAGCGTGCGCAGGCCACCGCCCACCTGCAGCTTCACCCGGCGATCGCGTGCGAGCTCGAGCACGATGCGACGGTTGGGCTGGGTCCCGTCGCGCGCTCCGTCGAGATCGACCACGTGGACGTGGCGCGCGCCCAGCGCCAGATAGCGCTCGAGCACGCTCGCCGGCTCATCGGAGTAGACGGTCTCGGCGGCGAAATCGCCCTGGTAGAGCCGCACGCAGCGGCCGTCCTTCAGATCGATGGCAGGAATCAATTCCATGGCGTGCGAAGAGGTCATGACAACTCGAGAAAATTGCGCAGCAGCTGCGCACCGACGCGCGCGGAGCGCTCGGGGTGGAACTGCACGCCGTAGACATTGCCGTGTTGCACGATGGCCGAAAAGCGCTCGCCGTAGCTCGAGGTGGCGAGCGTCGCCGCGCCAGGCGGCGCGGCGTAGCTGTGCACGTAATAGACGTAGTCGCCCGGTTCGATGCCGGCCAGCAGCGGCACGCGCACGTCGAACTCCAGCTGGTTCCATCCCATGTGCGGGACCGGCCGCTGCGCGTCGCTCGCGAGGCGCCGTACCTTGCCGGGCAACAGGCCCAGGCAGGTCACGTCCCCTTCCTCGGAGGACTCGAACAGCAATTGCATGCCGACGCACACCCCGAGCACGGGCTGCTCGAGCGCGCGGATGGTGTCGACCAGCCCCGCGCTGCGCAGCCGGGCCATGCAGTCCGCGGCGGCGCCCACGCCCGGCAGGATCACATGGGTCGCGGCGGCGAGGCGCGCCGGATCGGTGGTGAGATCCGACTCGATGCCCAGCCGCTCGATGGCATAGCGCAACGAGGCGATGTTCGCGCCGCCGCTGTCGATGATGGCGAGCCGTGCGGCGCTCACAACATCCCCTTGGTGCTCGGCAGCTCGGTGCCCGTGATGCGCACCGCGTCGCGCAACGCACGGCCCACGGCCTTGAAGCAGGCCTCGATCATGTGATGCGTGTTCTCGCCGCTGACCTTGAGGTTGAGCGAGGCGCCGAGCGACTCGGACAGCGAGCGGAAGAAATGGGGCACGAGCTCGGTGGGCAGCTGGCCGATCTGGTCGCGACCGAAGCGGCCCTCGAATACGAAGTAGGGCCGGCCGGACAGATCGATGGCCACCTGCGCGAGCGCCTCGTCCATGGGCAGCAGGAACCCGTAACGCTGGATGCCGCGCTTGTCGCCGAGCGCCGTCCTGAGCGCCTGGCCGAGCGCGAGCGCGCAGTCCTCGACGGTATGGTGCTCGTCGACGTGCAGGTCGCCCTTGCAGGTGAGCTGCAGGGAGAAGCCGCCATGGCGGGCGATCTGCTCGAGCATGTGGTCGAAGAAGCCGAGTCCGGTGGAGATCTGGATGGGCGACTCGCGGTCGAGATCGAGCGCCAGGGTGATGTCGGTCTCCTTGGTCGTGCGCGCGAGCTCGGCACGCCGCGGGGCGCCGGTGGTCAGGCGCTGGGCGATGCGCGGCCAGTCGAGGTCGTCCTCACCGGTGCCGATCCGCAGGCCGGCGATCCCCAGGTTGCGAGCCAGCTCGAGGTCGGTCTCACGATCGCCGATCACGCAGCTCGCGGCGCGATCGATGTCGTGCTCGCGCAGGTACCCGTCGACCAGCGCCGTCTTCGGCTTGCGGCAGGCGCAGGCGTCGCGCTCGAAGTGCGGACAGATGAGCTCGGCCTCGAAGACGATGCCCTGCGAGGCGAGCAGCTCGCGCAGGAAGGTGTGCGGCTCGCGAAACGCGGGCTCGGGGAAGCTCGCCGTGCCCAGGCCGTCCTGGTTGCTGACCATGACGAAGGTGTATCCGGCATCGCGCAGCCGCAGCAGCGCCGGGATGACGCCCGGCATGAGACGCAGCTTCGCCAGGCTGTCGACCTGCTCATCGGGCGGCTCCTCGATGAGGGTGCCGTCGCGGTCGATGAACAAGACTTTCTTCAAACTCATGTCGCTGCTCCTGCTGCCCGGGCGATGCCCTCGAGCAGCCGCTCGTTCTGTTCGGGTGTGCCCACCGAAATGCGCACACAGCTCGCAAGCCCCGGCTGCGAGCGCGGGTCGCGGATGATGAGCCCGGCATCGACCGCGGCGCTGAGCACCCGGTCGGCGTCCGTGCAGTCCACGAGAATGAAATTGGCGTCGCTGGGCCACACCTGCCGGATGAGCGGCAGCGCCGCAAGGCGCTCGGCGAGACGCGCGCGCTCGGTGAGGAGGGTGTCGATGCGCGCCTGCGCGGCGGCGACGTGCGCCGCATCCGTGAGCGACAGGACGGCCTCCACGGTGTGCGTCGACAGCGCATAGGGCGTGATCACGCGCGCCAGCAGCCGCACGATGTCGGGGTGCGCGAGCAAGGCGCCGCAACGCGCCCCGGCGAGCGCATAGGCCTTCGAGAGCGTGCGCAGCACGACCAGGTTGTCGAATCGCGCGAGGGCGCTCGACAGGCTGGGGCAGTTGCGGGCGAACTCCACGTAGGCCTCGTCCACGACCACGATGGCGCGCTCGGTTAGTTCCTCGCACAGGCGCTCGATGGCCTGCCGGTCGAGGAGATTGCCCGTGGGGTTGTTGGGGCTGCACAGAAACAGCACCTTGACGGGGCGTTCGGCCGTTGCGCAGGCGGCCAGGATGGCTTCGGTGTCGAGCGCGAAGCCCTGGTCCTTGCGCAGCGGCACCTCGATCACGTCCGCCCCCTGGATGCGCGCGCACACCTTATACATGCCGAAAGTCGGCGGACAGATGAGCACGCTGTCCTGGCCGGCACGACAGAAGGCACGCACGACGAGGTCGATGCCTTCGTCGCTGCCGCGACCGGCGAGCACCTGCTGCGGATCCACGCCGTACAGCTGCGCGAGATGCTCGATGAGCTCGGCCGGCTGCGGCTCGGGATAGCGGTTCAGGCCGGCGGCGGTCGGATCGCCGTCGGGGCGCCACGGCATTTCGTTGGCATGCAGGCGATCGAGCGAGGGCTCCCAGGCGGCATGCTGATACGGCTGCAGGGCCAGGATGTCCGGCCGCGCCAGTTTCAATACGGCGCTCATCGGCCGTCTCCGCCGGCCAGGTGCGCGAGGCGCACTTGGACCGCATTGGCATGCGCGTCCAGGCCCTCGAGGTCCGCGATGGTCACGGCCGTGGGACCGAGATCGCGCAGGCCGTCGCCGGTCAGCTCCTGCACGGTCATTTGCTTCATGAAATCGTTGAGCGACAGGCCGCTGTAGGCGCGCGCAAAGCCGTAGGTCGGCAGCACGTGATTGGTGCCGCTGCAATAATCACCCATGGTCTCCGGGGTCCAGGGTCCGAGGAACACCGAGCCGGCGTGGCGCACCTTGGGCAGCCAGCGGCGTGCGTCCTCCACCTGGACGATCAAGTGCTCGGGGGCATAGAGATTGCTCAGCTCGAACGCGGTCTCGAGCGTGTCCACCAGGAACACGCGACAATGGCGCAGCGATTCCTTGAGCGTGTCGCCGCGCGCCAGGCGCTGCATCTGGAGCTCGATCTGCTCGAGCGTCGCCTGCGCCAGCGCCGGCGAGGTCGTGACCAGCACGGCCTGCGCATCGGCGCTGTGCTCGGCCTGGGCGAGCAGATCCGCGGCCACGAAGGCGGGTTGCGCCGTCTGGTCGGCAATCACCAGCACCTCGGAGGGACCGGCGGGCAGGTCGCAGGCCGCCCCTTCCGGATCGGTGGCGACCCACGTCCTGGCCGCGGTGGCCCCAGGGCTGGCCGGACCGAAGACCTTGTCGACCTTGGGGATGCTGGCCGTGCCGTAGGCCATGGCGGCGATCGCCTGGGCGCCGCCCACCTTGAACACGCGGGTGATGCCGCACAGGCGCGCGGCGACCAGCACCGCGGGATCCGCCGAGCCGTCACGGCGCGGCGGCGTGCACATGATGCGGGTCTCGCAGCCGGCGATCCGCGCGGGCACGGCGAGCATGATGGCGGCGGAGGGCAGGGGCGCGGTGCCGGCCGGCACGTACAGGCCCACGGCCTCGATGGCGCGGAAATGGCGCTCGCAGACCACGCCGGGCGAGGTCTCGATGCTGAGCGGCGCGGCGCGCTGCGCCTCGTGGAACCGGTGCACATTGGCGATGGCCCGCTCGAGGGCGGCGCGTTGCGCGTCCTCGAGGGCGCGCTCGGCGGCCGCGAATTCCTCCGGGGTGACCTCCAGCGTCTGCAGGGCGGCGCCGTCGAAGCGCTCGGTGTATTCGAGAAGGGCCGCGTCGCCGCGGGCGCGCACATCGTCGAGGATGGCTTGCACCCGCGCGTGCAAGGCCTGCGCCTCGCTCTGCACCGGACGTTGCAGGGCGGCGCGGCGCTCGTCGGGCGACAGTTTCGACCAGTCGAGAATGGCGGGTCTCATGCGAGCATCTTCTCCACGGGCAACACCAGGATGGAGCTCGCACCGGCCGCCTTCAGGCCTTCGAGCGTTTCCCAGAACACGTTCTCGCGGCAGACGGCGTGCACCGCCACCTTGTCGTTGGCGCCCTCGAGCGGCACGATGGTCGGGGCCTCGGTGCCCGGCAGGAGCTTGCGGATCTCGGCAAGCCGGGCGCGCGGCGCATGCAGCATGATGTACTTGCTCTCCTTGACCTGCTGCACGCCGTCGATGCGCAAGCCCAAACGATGGATCCAGTCCTGTTTCTCGGTGCTCACCGGCACGGGCGTGCGGATGATGGCCGCCTGGCTCTCGAGAATGGTCTGCGCCTCCCAGAGATGGTTGGCGACGAGGGTCGAGCCGGTGGACACCAGGTCGCAGATGAAGTCCGCGCGGCCGAGACGCGGCGCGATCTCCACGGCGCCCGACAGCGTGACCACCTCGGCCTCCACGTCGTGCTGGCGCAGGAAACGCCCGAGGATATGCGGATAGGTGGTGGCGATGCGCTTGCCGCGCAGCGACTGGGGGCCGTCATAGCGCACACCATCCGGCACCGCGATCGACAGACGGCATTTGCCGAAATCGAGCAGCATGATTTGCTCGAACAGCGGCGTCACGCCGCGCGCCTCGAAGGCGAGGCGTTTTTCCTCGATCACATTGAGACCCACGATGCCCAGGTCGCAGACGTCCTGTTGCACCAGGTCGGGAATGTCGTCGTCGCGCACGAACAATATGTCGAGCGGCATGTTCTCGCCGTAGCACATCAGCTGGTCCTTGCCGCGGCTGTATTTCAGGCCGCAGCGCACCAGCAAATCGAGCGAGTTGTCGGTGAGCCGCCCCGATTTCTGCAGGGCGACCTTGAGGCGCGTGGTTTTGTCCATGGAGCGAATGATCCTCAAGGTTGCCCCTGAGATGAGCCGGTGGCGCGGGCGGGGCGGCGTTGCCGTTCGAGGCGCTCCGCGGCGAGCGCGTAGCCGCCGTTGCCATTGGTGAGGTAGCGTGCGACGCGACCGATGGTGGTCACGCTGACGCCGGTCTGTTTCTGGATCTCGCGGTAGGGCACGGCTTCGCGCAGCAGCGCCACGACGGCCCAGCGATCGGCGAGCGCCTGCAATTCGGCCGGTGTGCACAGGTCACGAAAGAACGCCCGGCACTCCTCCACGCTCTCGAGGGTGAGGATGGCCGCGAACAGCGCACGCTCGGCGAGCGCTTCTTGACGCGGTGTGCGGGAGCGGTGCCCTTTCATGTTCCAATGTAATAGCACATTAATACATTGGAACGATACGCGAAGCGCCGTCCGCAGTAAAGCGGCGACGTGCCCGGCTGCGGCAGGCAGCCGCCCGATGGGCCCCTTGCGGCGCGTTCCCCGGCCGGCTCGGACGCCGTCCGCACGCCGGTCCGCCTGTCGGGGGATGCGCGGCACGCCGCGCGCCGATCGCCGACAGGCGGTCACGAAGCCGCTGCCGCCGGCCGGTATGCCCGGGCCGGGCGCGTCGGCATGACCGCACGACCTGGCGGCGGGTCGCCACCGCAGGGGGAGGTGGCGGGTGGGCTCGGCGCCGGGGGCGCCTGCCGGTCGCGCGGCGGTGCACAGCGGGCTTGCCTTGCGTGGGAGTGGGCCAATAAGATCGCGGGGCTCATCGAGACCGGCGGAGGGGCAGGCCCTTTGAAGCCGGGGCAACCGTCGAAACCAACCATTTCGAAAAGGTGCCAACTCCTGCGGGGCGGCCGCGAGGCCCATTCCCCGACAGATGAGTTGCTGTGAAGCTCGTCGGCATCGTCCCGGGACGGTGCGGACAGAAGGTCGCAGCGACCTCGCCGCTACGGTGCTCCGTAGGGTTTCTGCGATGCGCGAAACCTGCCCGGTTCGAGGCGAATCCCCAGATTCGACTGCGAGCCCCTTGATGCGGAGTACAGCATTCGATGATCGGCCTTGGAAGGAAAGGCTCGCCACCGGAGCTTCCCGACGAGCTTGCACGCGAGCTCGAGGCGGCGCCCGCCAGTCTCGCGGACAGCGTCGCCGCAGCCACCAGCGGATCCAGCCTGCAAGAAGGCATTCTCCATGACACCACGGCGCTGCCGCTGCACCACGGCGGACGGCTCGACGAACTGCGCATCGCCTGGCGCCTGACCGGCAAGCCCGGCCTGCCGCTGGTGGTGGCGCTGGGCGGCATCTCGGGCGGGCGCAGGGTGTGGACGGGCGCACCGG
The DNA here is from genome assembly GCA_003242495.1 of Pseudomonadota bacterium. Classification (GTDB taxonomy): domain Bacteria; phylum Pseudomonadota; class Gammaproteobacteria; order Steroidobacterales; family Steroidobacteraceae; genus Steroidobacter. Next base: position 10,239 of record QGUO01000031.1, read on the forward strand.
CGACGCGCGAGGCGCGTGCCCAGCGCGGCTGGTGGGAGGAGATCGTGGGTCCCGGGCGCGCGCTCGACAGCGAGCGCTGCCGGATTCTGGGATTCGATTACCTGGGCGGCAGCGGCGAGACGACCGGGCCGGCGCGTGGACAAGACGATTTTCCCTCCGTCAGCGCCTATGACCAGGCCGAGGTGCTGCGCCGGCTGCTCGAACACCTGGCATTGCCGGCGCCGCAGGCCATCGTCGGGGCTTCCTATGGCGGCATGGTGGCGCTGGCGTTCGCGCAGCGCTGGCCGGAGCGGGCGCGGCGCATCGTGGTCATCAGCGCGGCCGATCGGCCGCATCCCATGTCCACCGCCTGGCGCAGCGTCCAGCGCGCCATCGTGCGATTCGCCGTGCAGCAGGGGGAGGGCCCCGAGGGGCTGCGGCTTGCCCGGGCGCTCGCCATGGCCACGTATCGCAGCGCGGACGAGTTCGCCGAGCGCTTCGGCGGCTTGCCCGAGCGCCACGAGGGACGCTTCCGCTTCCCGGTGGAGAGCTACTTGCTGGCGCGTGGCGATGCCTACGCGCAGTCCTTCGTGCCGGAGGCCTTCGTCTGCCTGTCCGAGTCGATCGACCTGCATCGCGTGGATCCCGCGCAGATCCGCACGCCGGCCACCCTGGTGGCGGTGCGCGAGGACCAGCTCGTCCCCCTGGCCGACATGCGTGCGCTGCAGGCGCGCCTGGCCGGTCCGGCGGAGCTGATCGAAATCTCCTCGCGTTATGGCCACGATGCCTTCCTCAAGGAGGCCGAGGCGCTGCGGCCGCTGTTCACCCGCGTGGTGCGCGGAGCGCAGTCATGAACACACCTTCCTGGTCACAGACCACGCAGGCGGTGCGCGCCGCGCTCGAGAGCGACGCGCAGCACGGCGCGGTCGTGCCGCCCATCCATCTCAGCTCGACCTATGCCTTCAGGGCCTTCGGCGAGCGTCGCACCTACGATTACTCGCGTTCGGGCAATCCCACGCGCGATGCGCTGGGCGAAGCGCTCGCCAGGCTCGAGGGCGCCGCCGGTTGCGTGGTGACCGCCTCGGGCATGGCGGCGGTGACCCTGGTGTGTCAGCTGCTGGAAGCGGGCGACCGGCTGGTGGCGCCACACGATTGTTACGGCGGCACGCATCGGTTGCTGTGTGCGCTCGCGCGTCGCGGCGTGGCCGAGGTCGAATTCGTCGATCAGACCGATCCCGCGGCGCTCGAGGCGGCCATCGCCCGCGGGCCGAAGCTGGTGTGGGTGGAAACGCCGAGCAACCCCTTGCTGCGGATCGTCGACATCCGTCGTGTCGCTGAACGCGCACACGCGGCGGGGGCGCTGCTGCTGGTGGACAACACCTTCATGTCGCCGGTGTGGCAGCAGCCCTTGGCGCTCGGCGCCGACCTCGTGCTGCACTCCACGACCAAGTACCTGAACGGTCACAGCGACGTGGTCGGCGGCGCGGTGGCGGCCGCCACCCCCGAGCTGCACGAGCAGCTCGTCTGGTGGGCCAACTGTATCGGCGTGACCGGCGCCCCGTTCGACAGTTACCTGACCCTGCGGGGGCTGCGCACGCTGCACGCGCGCATGAGCGTCCATGGTGAGAACGCCGCGCGGGTGTGTGAGCTGCTCGTCGCGCATCCCGCCGTGGCGCGCGTGCATTATCCGGGGCTGCCCACGCATCCGCAGCACGCGCTCGCACGGCGCCAGCAGGCGCACTTCGGGGCGATGCTGAGCTTCGAGCTGGCGGGCGGGGTGGAGCAGGTGTGCGCATTCCTGCAAGGGCTGCGCTGCTTTTCGCTGGCCGAGTCGCTGGGCGGCGTCGAAAGCCTGGTGGCGCATCCGGCCAGCATGACGCACGCCGCGATGAGCCCGCAGGCGCGCCAGTGCGCCGGCATTTCCGAGACCCTGCTGCGCCTGTCGATCGGCATCGAGGACGCCCAGGACCTGCTGCAGGATCTGCAGGGCGGGCTCGACCGGGCGGCAGCCTGTCGCGACGTGGCCTAGCGGAGCGCTCCCGGCGCCCGTGACGCGGCGCAGGACGGCGCTGCACGGAGAGCATTACGGCACGTATCCCTCCATCGATCCGTACCGGCCGGCGCCTCGGCGGCCATCCAAGCGCGTCCCGAGGCCGGGCACGGGACGCGGACAAAAAACAGGCCGGCGCAGGGCCGGCCTGGGATGTGGCAACTAGGTACCGCGGTCGTGGCGGAGACCGGAGAGTTCCCGGCCCCGACCTTGGGGACTAACCCGACACGAGGCCCGTTTCCACCAAAGACACCTCGACCGTAATGGTCGAGACATGGAGATTTGCCCGAAGGCAGAAAGCGGCCGGGGAGATCCGATCGCTACAGGGCAAATCATAACCGGTCTTGCCAGGATTGTGGGCAAGAATCTTCGTCGGGCCGTGTCGGGGCTAAAAAATGCCCTTTCTTCAATAGGTTGTACTACTTATTGCATGATCTGCCTGATCACGGCCTCGCCGGCCTCCCGGGTTCCCGCGGCCGGGCCGCCCGCAGCGATGTCGGCCGGGCGCACGCCTTCGTCCACTGCCCGCGCGACCGCTCGCTCCACGGCCTGAGCCTCGGCCGGGAGATTGAGTGAGTGGCGCAGCAGCATGGCGGCGCTGAGGATGGTGCCGTAGGGATTGGCGATGCCCTGGCCGGCGATGTCCGGCGCGGAGCCATGAATGGGCTCGTACAGGCCGAGCGTGCCGGCGCCGAGAGAGGCCGACGGCAGCATGCCCATCGAGCCGGCCAGCATCGAGGCTTCATCCGTGAGGATGTCGCCGAACATGTTCTCGGTGAGCAGCACGTCGAAGCTCGCGGGCCTGCGGATCAAATGCATCGCGGCGGCATCGACCAGCATGTGCTCGAGCGTGACCTCGGGAAACTCCCGGCTCAGCACCGCTTCGACCGTGCTGCGCCACAGGCGCGAGGTCTCCAGCACATTCGCCTTGTCCACCGAGACCACGTGCTTGCGCCGACCCATGGCGAGCCTGCCGGCCACGCGCGCCACCCGCTCGATTTCCTCGACGGTGTAGGTGCACAGGTCGCTGGCCGAATCCGCGGTGCGCCGCTTCTCGCCGAAATAGATGCCGCCGGTCAGCTCGCGCACCACCATGATGTCGGTGCCGCGCAGCACCTCGGCCTTGATCGGCGAGGCGTCGAGCAACGCCGGATGCAGCGTCACGGGCCGCAGGTTGGCGAATACGCCGAGCGCCTTGCGCAGCGCCAGCAGGCCCTGCTCGGGGCGCACCGTCGCGTTCGGGTCGGACCACTTGGGGCCGCCGACTGCGCCGAGCAGCACGGCATCGGCGCTGCTGCAGGCTTCGATGGCGGCTTGGGGAAGCGCCGATTGCGTCGCATCGATGGCGGCGCCGCCGATCAAGTGTTCCTCGAACGTGAAACGATGACCGAAGCGCTGCGCCACGGCGTCGAGCACACGCGCGGCTTCGCCGGCCACCTCGGGACCGATGCCATCGCCACCCAGGACGACGATCTTTGCCTGGATGCCGCTCATGCGTGCGCACTCTCGTACTTGGCGATGGCCGCGTCCTGGCGCAGCAGGAAGCCCAGCTCGTCGATGCCGTTCAACAGGCAGTAGCGTGCGAACGCCTCGATCGGGAAGCTGGCGGTCGTGCCGTCCGGCAGGCTGAGCGTGCTCGACTCGAGATCGATGCGCACGCGCGCACCGGGGTTGGCGAGCAGCCATTCGTGCACCGGCTCTTCCACGACGATGGGCAACAAGCCGTTCTTCAGGGAGTTGTTGCGGAAGATGTCGGCGATCTCGGTGCTGATGACCGCGCGAAAGCCGTAATCGAGCAGTGCCCAGGGGGCGTGCTCACGCGAGGATCCGCAGCCGAAGTTGCGCCCGGCCACCAGGATGGTGCAACCGTGCGCCTCGGGCCGGTTGAGCGGGAAATCGGCCTTGGGCGTGCCGTCGGCGTCGTAGCGCCAGTCGGCGAACAGTTGCCGACCCAGGCCTTCCTTCGTCGTGGTGGTCAGAAAGCGCGCCGGGATGATCTGGTCGGTGTCGATGTTGGTGTAGGGCAATACGACAGTGGGCGATTCGAGTGTGCGGATGGCGTCCATGGGATTTCCGTGGTCGCGGTTGGGGCGACACGTCTGTGCTGGGTGTGCTTGCGGTTGTGCGTGGTCGATGCAGCGCCGTGCGCAATGACAGAAGAGCAATTCTATCGGAAAAGCATGTGGCGCCGGGCGGACGTGGCGCAGGGCGTGAGATCCGCCCGGGCCGTCATGCATTCTCCGTGGCTCAGTGCAGGAACTCCCGCGGGTCGCTGACGCGTCCGCGGATGGCGCTCGCCGCCGCCGTGGCCGGGCTGGCCAGCAGGGTGCGCGCGCCGGGACCCTGGCGGCCCTCGAAATTGCGGTTGCTGGTGCTCACGGCGTACTCGCCCTTGGCGACGGTGTCGCCGTTCATGCCGATGCACATCGAGCAGCCCGACTCGCGCCACTCGGCGCCGGCGTCGATGAACACCTGGGCGAGGCCGCGTTCCTCGGCCTGGCGCTTGACCTGCTGGGAGCCGGGGACCACCAGCATGCGCACGTTCGGGGCAACCTTGCGCCCGCGCAGGACCCGGGCGGCGAGCTCGAGGTCGGAGAGACGCGCGTTGGTGCAGCTGCCCACGAACACGACCTGCACGGGCTTGTCGAGCAGCCGTTCGCCGCTTTCGAAGCCCATGTAGGCGAGCGCCTTGGCATGGATGGGATCGTCCGGGCGGGCAGGGATTTCGCCGGTGACCGGCAGCACCATGCCGGGATGCGTGCC
>QGUO01000431.1 GCA_003242495.1 Pseudomonadota bacterium
GGTGAGCTTGATGGCGAGCGCCGTGAGGAGCATCACCGGCAGCGCCACCACCAGCAGGATGAGGCTTGCCAGGATGTCGAAGGTGCGCTCGAGGGTGCTGTGGATGCGGCCTTGGCGAAATCCCTCCGAGAAGATCATCCAGCTGGGATTGAGCACATCGAGGCGCACCTTGCCCGTCTCCCGCTCGAGGAAGCTCACCAGCTCGATGATCTCCACGCCTTCGAGGCGGCACTCGAGCAGCTGGTCCATGGGGAACTGTCGCCGCCGGTCATCCATGGCCACGACGATCTCGTCCACGTCGTGCTCACGGCACAGCGTCAGCAGGTCCTTGCCCTCGAGGATGCGCTCGGGGTTGTGCGCGGCCCCGAGCGCCTGGTCGCCCTCGGCCGGCACATAGCCCACCACCACGAACCCCCGGCGGTCGGAGCGCCGCCGCAGCCGCGCGATGCTGTGGGCGCGTTTGCCGTTGCCGTAGACCAGTACGCGCCGCTTGAACACGTCCTCGTTGGCAAGCCGGTCGAACAGCACGCGGATCACACTCGCCCCGACGAAGGCGAAGAGCGCCGCGATCGACAGCGTGCCGCGGCCGATGTGCAGCTGCGGCACGAGATAGAAGACGATGGCGATCAGCATCGTGGCACCGACCACGCTCGCCGCCACCCGCGTGAGCAGCCCCAGCAGGCGCGAGCGCTGGCGCGCGTTGTACAGCCCCATGGCCGTCATGGCGATGAACATCACGGCCGTGAACAGCAGGGCGCGCGGCAGCATCTGCGAGAAGGTGCTCCCGGCGGCAGGATCCAGGATCGGCGTCCGGACCACGGCCGCCAGCTGCATCGCCGCGAAGAACGTGACGGCCTCGGCGATGGCCAGCACCGCCAGGGGCAGCTGCCAGTAATGTCGAAAAATGCGAATCGCCACGGATTGATCTTGTTACTGCGTTGCACTCACCCGCGAGCCGTCCCAGTCGGCTCGATGGGTTGAAAGTTCGAGGGGTCCTGCCACGGGTGCCGCGGCGGCCGAAACCCTGGACTCGATCGATTCGCTGCGCGGCCGGCGCAGTTTAGTCAGGTGCCCGCTCCAGCCGCGTGAAGGGGGTCACAGGGGCCGCACATGTTAAATCAACCTCGGGGCGAAGGAAGTTGCCCGAATGGCTGGACGGAATATAGTTGACAATCATTCGCATTTGCATCTAGCATCCCATCCTACTGGACTTGGAAGGCGTTCGATCAATGTACGTCTGCGTCTGCAATGCCATCAGCGACCGGCAGATCCGCGAAGTCGTGGACCGCGGCGCCACGTCCGTCTACGACGTGCAATGCCATTTGCCCGTGGCCAGTTGCTGCGGTCGCTGCGAGGACGTGGTCCGCGAGGTCATCGAGACCCACAGGGTGAACGCTCAGCGCCCCGCCTCCGCCGCGGCGTAATTTCGCGCGGAATCCACGCAAACGATTCTCGTTGGCCGAAGGATCGCCGTCCCCCTGCTAAGCTTGCTCTCCCTGCGGCCTGCCGGTCGGGCCGCTTGCGCGTTTTCGTCACCGCCCAGGAGTCGGCATGCAAGGCAATCCCACCGTCATCGCTCATCTCAACGCCGTTCTGAAGAACGAGCTCACCGCGATCAATCAGTATTTCCTGCACTCGCGCATGTTCGGCAACTGGGGGCTCGAACGGCTGAAGGAGTACGAGTACAAGGAATCGATCGACGAGATGAAACACGCCGATCGCTTGATCGAGCGGATCCTGTTTCTGGAGGGGCTGCCGAATCTACAGGATCTTGGCAAGCTCCTGATCGGGGAGAACGTCAAGGAGGCGCTGGAGTGCGATCTGAAGCTCGAGCTGCAGGGCCACCCCGTTCTGAAGCAGGCCATTGCGGACTGCGAGCGCCTCGGCGATTACGTCTCCCGCGAGCTCTTCGAGGACATCCTGAAATCGGAGGAAGAGCACATCGACTGGCTGGAGACCCAGCTCAGCCTCATCGAGCGGATCGGCATCGAAAACTACTGCCAATCCCAGATCGGCGACTGAGGGTTGAAGGTCCGGGCGGGTGCGCGTCGCCCGCCCGGGTCGAGCGCCATAAAGCAAAAGGACGGCTTGCGCCGTCCTTTTGCGTTGCGCGGAGCGGATCGTCGTCAGCCGACGGTCTTGCTCGCGATGTTCGAGATTTCGCTGGTGACGCCGGCCGCGTTCACGGCCTTCACCGCGAAATACCAGGTGCCGGCGCCGAGGTTCTCCACCACGAAGACGTTCACCGAAGGATTGTCGAGCTCGATGGTCTCGCTGAGATCATCGGCCGAGCGGCCGTACACCACGCGATAGCCGGCGAGATCGGTGAGCGGCGTGCCATCGACGTTCTGGGTGGGCGGCGTCCACGACAGGGTGGCGCTGCCCTCCCCGATCGCGGACACGTCGATGCTGAACGGCGCGAGCGATGCGGTCGCCGTCCCGTCCGTGACGCTGATGGTGATGTCGCGGTAGGTCGCCACGTCCTCGGGCCCGGGCGTGCCGGAGATGCGGCCGGTCGCCGAATCGAACTCCGCCCACTGCGGCAGGTTGGCCACCGCGAACGTCAGCTCGTCGCCGTCGGGATCCGAGGCCTTCGGCTGGAAGGTATAGGTCTGCCCGACCACCACCGAGGTACCTGGACGGCCGTCGATGGTGGGCGCACCGGAGCCGCCGCTGCCACCGCCGCTGCCGCTCCCTCCGCCACTCTGGGGCGGGGGCTGGGTCTGGGGCAAGCCGGCGCTGGAATCCTCCCCGCCGCCACAAGCGGCCAGCAGGGCGAACGACAGCACGAAAGCGGAAAATTTGAATCCCGGCAGCGGGTTGCGATAACGCATGGCGCTCCTGATAGGCATAGGTGTCGACAGGCCTGACACCTGGTATCAAGGGGTATGCCATGAATGAAAATTCGCTTGTAAGCCAGTCACTTACGTACTTCTGGCTAGGATACGGCCGGCCCCGGGTGGTCCTGTTCTGTCGCCGGTTGCGGACAAAATGGTCACCACCCAACCTTCCTTTTGGCGCAAGTTATTGATTCTTCTGGCATTTCTGCTGTCGCTAGATGGCGACAAAGCACGATTTATGTCAAGCAATTCACGTCATGAGACGAACCCGTCCGGACCGCTCGGGCGCATGACTCGCGCGCCGCTGATCGAATCCGCCGGCGCGACGTTATCTTGTTCCGGGCAGGAGGTCGGGAAATGCTGCAGGACGCGGAAAAACGCGGGGTGTTCGGGGGAGAAGCGCCGAAAACAGGTAAAAAGAGTGAGTTCGCTTGACAGTCCCGACCCCCTCCCCTAAATTGCGCGCCTCTCGCGTGGGGCCATAGCTCAGCTGGGAGAGCGCTTGCATGGCATGCAAGAGGTCGGCGGTTCGATCCCGCCTGGCTCCACCACACCCGCCTTTGCGTCCCCATCGTCTAGAGGCCCAGGACATCGCCCTTTCACGGCGGTAACGGGGGTTCGAATCCCCCTGGGGACGCC
>QGUO01000432.1 GCA_003242495.1 Pseudomonadota bacterium
CGCGACCAGCCGCGTATAGACCCGCAACGCGCGCCGCACCCGGGGCGAGGCGGTCTCGATCAGAAGAAAGAACCCGAAATGCGCCTCGCGATGCACGCCGACCGCGGCACCGAACATCATGATGGTACTCATCAGCAGCAGCGCCACGGGCTCGGTCCAGCTGGGTGATGCGTTCAGCAAGTAGCGGGCGAACACCTGCCAGGCCTGCACGACGGCCAGGCCGACCAGCGCCGCACCCGCCACCACCAGGGAGGCCGTCGCCGCGCCGTCGACCGCAGCCTGCCACCTGCGCCTCATGAGCCGCTCTCCGCACGGATTTTCGCGTACAGGCTGCGCAGCAGCTCGTTGCCGGCGAGATAGGTCTCGAGCAGCGGGCGCGCCGCGCGCTCGAACGCCTGGCGATCCACCTCCGTCACCTCGATCCCGGCGCCGATGACGAATCGTCGCGACTCTGCCTCCATGCGATCCCAGAGCATGCGCATGTAGCCCACCGACTCGGCGGCGACCGCGAGCACCCGTTCACGATCACCCGGCTGGAGCGCATCGAATGTGCGCCGCGACATGAGCAGCGCCTCCGGTGAGTAGGAATGATCGGTTTGCGCCCAGTAGCGCGCGACCTCGAATTGCCGGCTGCTGTGCAGGGTGCGCCAGTTGTTTTCGGCGCCGTCGATCAGGCCGGTCTGCAGGGCAGCGTACACTTCGCCGAACGGCAACGGGGTGGGGTTGGCGCCGAGCACGCGACCGATGCCGATGAAAATGTCGGACGGCGGCACGCGGATCTTCATGCCGCGCAGGTCGGCCGGCTCGTACACCGGCCGCACCACGTTGTACAGACTTCTCGAACCGGCGTCGTAGATGGCCAGGCCGACGAGCCCACGCGTCGCGAAGCTCTCGAGCACCGCACGCCCGACGGCGCCATCCACGGCGCGGCGCATGTGGGCGACGGAGTCGAATACGTAGGGCAGCGAGAACACCTGCGTGGCGGGGAAGGGATTGTTGAGTGGCGCGAAGTTCACGCGCGCAAGGTCGAGGGCGCCGAAGCGCGTGAGATCCACCGTATCGGATTCCCGGCCGAGCTGGCCCGAGTGATACATGCGGATGCGCAGGCGGCCATCGGTCTGCTCCTCGAGACGGCGGCCGATCCATTTCACGGCCTCCACGGTCGGATAGCCGTCCACGTGGACGTCCGCCGCCGCCATGGCGCGGCGGGGATTGCCACGCGCGAGCCCGATCGGCGCCGCGCATGCCGCTCCGAGCCCGATCAGGAGCTCGCGGCGGTTCACGAATGGGCTCCCTCGGCCACGATGTGGCAGTACAGGTCTGCGCAGCCCTCGAAGACGTGCCGCGAGCGCTGGCCGACCCGCACTTCGTGCACGCCCGTGATCATGCCCGTGGAGATCACATCATCGGCGCGTAGCGGTCGGCCCTGCGCGGCACACTTGGCGAGCGCGAATGCCAACGCGTCCAGGGCGTCTTGCATCGTTGCAGCGCCGTCGCCGACCAGCTGGTCGTCGACGTACGTGCGCGCGGCAATGGTCTCGACCCGGCCCCAGTGCTCGATGGCCGGACCGACGACGACGCCCCAGTTGTTGCCGAAGTCGGAGATCACCGCCCCCGAACCAAGATCGTTCAAGGTGGCGAGAGGACTGCTCGCCACTTCGACGCCCACGTGCACGCTGGCCACCAGGTTCGCCGCCTCGGCAATGCTCCAGGCGGTCTTGTCTGCCGGCGCATCGGCGGCCAGACGAATCACCAGCTCGGATTCCACCGCAGCGAAGCCCCCGGCGAACACCGGACACACCGCCGCGGCGCCCGGCGCGGGCACGCGGACGTTCGCGGCAAACACCGGCCCGACGAGGCGCTCTTCGGGGTACTGGGCGCGAAAATCCGGCGGGATGCGCGCCACTTTCCAGCCCGCGACACCATCGGGCCATTGGGCGATGGCCAGCGCCTGACAACGGTAGGCGCGCTCCAGGGTGGCGGGAATGACGCCGGGGAACCGGCTCAGCGCGCAGGCTGCACGCCGGGCATGCACGAAACACTCCGCAATCCTGTGCGCCTCGGCGGCATCGTGATCGGCCGCCGACACGCCCGCTTGGCTGGTTTCCACCCCGTCCCCCCGACGCATCGCCATGAATTCTGTTTCGAATCGTGCGCAATCGCTGTATATAGGAAACCGGTGTCATTTACAATGCGAACGCGTCAAAGTCACGGCTCGTAAGACGCCGCGTCGGACGTCTTCGCCAACGAAAATCAGGGGGAAATCGCGTGTCGACCTGCACTCGTCCGCCCGCGCCGGGGCGCATCCTGCGCATGACCGTCCTCGCCGCCGGCGTGCTGCTTGGCGCAGCAGCCGCTGCGCAGACCCAGCTGGCCTTTCCAAGCGCCCAGGGCTGGGCGGCGGATACGCCCGGCGGTCGCGGCGGCCGGATCATTCGGGTCACCACGCTCGCTCCCGAGGGTCCCGGATCCTTGCTCGAGGCGCTCGAGACCGACGGACCGCGCATCGTGGTGTTCGAGGTGGGCGGCGTGATCGACTTCGGGCGCCGCGAGCTGAAGATCACCAAACCGTATCTCACGATCGCCGGGCAGACGGCGCCCTCCCCCGGTATCACGCTCATTCGCACGGGGATAGACATCGCCACGCACGATGTGATCATCCAGCATCTGCGCGTGCGCACCGGGATCGGCGGGGCGCGGCGCGAGGATGGTTGGGAGCCCGATGCCATTTCCGGGCAGGGCGCCTACAACGTGATCGTCGATCACTGCTCGCTGACCTGGGGTATCGATGAGAACCTGTCGGCCTCGGGGCCGCGCTTCAACGGCTCGACGCCCGCCGAGTGGCGCAAGGGAACGTCGCATCGAATCACGTTCAGCAACAACATCATCGCCGAGGGACTGGCGCACGCCACCCATGCCAAGGGCGAGCATTCCAAGGGATCGCTGATCCACGACAACGCGGCAGACATCCTCATCGTCGGCAATCTCTACGCGCACAACTACGAGCGCAACCCCTTGTTCAAGGGCGGCGCGCGCGGCATGGTGATCAACAACCTCATCTACAATCCCGGTGCGCGTGCCGTGCACTACAACCTGATCGCCGAGGAGTGGGGCACGCATCCCTATCAGACCGGGCAACTCGTCCTGATCGGCAACGTGCTGCGCGGCGGTCCTTCGACGCCGCCCGGATTGCCGCTGTTCATGTTGGGCGGCTCGGGCGACGTGGAGATCTACGAGGAAGACAACATCGCCGTGGACTGGACGGGCCGACCACTCGAGAAGTTCGGCCGCTACACCACGGCGCAGGCCGCGATCCTGTCCATTACCCGCCCCACGCTGCCGACCAACGTCCGACCCATGCCTGCCGTGGACGTTCAGGACTGGGTGATTCGCAACGCGGGCGCGCGTCCGTGGGATCGCGACGACATCGACGCACGCATCGTCGCCGACACCATCGAAGGGCGCGGTGCGATCATCG
>QGUO01000433.1 GCA_003242495.1 Pseudomonadota bacterium
GTGCTGATGCCCGTGATGCTGATCGCTGGCGACGCGCTCGCAACCGCTGGAGCGACCGTCGCAGTGGGCGCGGCCGCGACGCAGCGGCTGCTGCTTGCGTACCGGTTCCGCCATTCGGCGACGCTCGCTCTGGTTCATCCGTTCACTATCGTGCTGATGATCGCCCTGCAGTGGGCGAGCTGGCGTGCGGATCGGACAGGCGTGCGTGGCTGGAAAGGGCGGGTCGCGCAGCCGGCGAAAGTAGAGCAGGTGGTGCTCGTCGACGATCAGGATCGCGAGATCGGCACGGAGGAAAAGTTGCGTGCGCATGCCGGGCCGGGTCGCTTGCATCGTGCTTTCTCGGTCTTCCTGTTCGATCGGCGCGGACACACCCTCCTGCAACGCCGCGCGTGCGGCAAGTATCACTTCGGCGGCCTCTGGACGAACGCCTGCTGCGGACATCCTCGTCCCGGGGAGGACGTCGTCGCTGCTGCGGAGCGTCGGCTGCGCGAGGAGATGGGCATTCGCGCCTCGCTCGAAACGCTCGGATCGTTCGTCTATACGGCGCGCGATCCCGCGTCCGGGCTCGTCGAGCACGAGCTCGATCACGTGTATCTCGGCTACTTCGACGGCGCGCCCGATCCTGATCCGTTGGAAGCAGAGGGCTGGCGCTGGATAGACGCGGACGACCTCGATGCGGCGCTCGAGCACGACACGGCGTCGTACACTCCCTGGTTGCCTATCGCGTGGGCATTGCTTCGCGAATCACAAGCATCAGCGGCGGCGCGCTCGAGCGCCGCGTGGAAGCATTCGGCATGAAGCCTTGTCTCATGCGAGCGGCGGCTATCGCACTCATCTTCCTCGCTGTCGTAGCAGGAGCGCCCGCCGCGCTCGCCGACGAACTCGACGACGCGCTGCTTGCGCTTCAGGAGCGGTGGGCGCAAGCCATGTATGCCACCACGGACTCCGACGCACGGAGGGAAGCGCTGGCCAGGTTGACGGATGAAGCCGATGAACTCGCGGCGCGTCACCCCCGGCGGGCTGAGCCCATGATCTGGGAGGGCATCGTGCTCTCGACGTTTGCGGCCGAGCGGGGTGGTTTTCCCGCGCTGCGCCTGGCGAAGCAGGCGCGCGAGCGGCTCGAAGCCGCGCTGCGGATCGATCCGAACGCTCTCGGGGGTTCCGCGCACACATCGCTCGGAGCGCTCTATCTCCGCGTGCCTGGCCCGCCATTTGGGTTTGGTGATCCGGACCGAGCCGAGGAGCATTTGTTGGCCGCGCTACAACTGAACCCGACGGGCATCGACGCGAACTTCTTCTACGCCGAACATCTCTTCGAAATGCGCGACCACGCAGGTGCTGTGCGACACCTCGAGCGGGTACTCGCAGCACCGCCGCGGCCCGGCCGCAAACTCGCCGACGAGGGCCGGCGGCGCGAGGCGGAAGCGCTGATGCGCCGTGTGCGCGCGGCGATGAGCGAGCATTAGTTCGTGATTGGTGCGTGTGTACGTCCAGATAGAGCCATCCCGGCACGCTCGTCGTGAACGAGTGGGATTGCCGGGTGCCCCGGAAAGCCTGCCCGGTCTCGCCGACGCGATACCAAAGCTGCATGGCGGATAGATCACGAGATCGAGCTCGCTCGAGAGGAGCGCGGATCCGATCCTGCGCCGATGTGACAGGGCCCAACAACCGAAATAGATGAGTGTCCCGGATGGTGGGTGTCCCGCATCGAGGCGGCCAAGCGCTCATTCGGCCACGGGCATCGATGCGGGCGCGCCGCGCTCCTTCACGAAGAACACCAGGAACTTCGCGCGCTCCGTGTCGCTGGCATTGCGCGAAACCATGTGAATGTCGGTCGGTGACTCGTAGAAGGTCTCGCCGGCGCTCAGGTGCGTTTCCTTTCCGCCCTTCACCTGCATGACGATCGTGCCTTCCAAGACGTACACGAACGTATGCGCCTGGTGCTTGTGTGGGGGCGAAGCGCCGCCTGGCGCGTACTCGACCGTCAGCATCGTGACCTCCTTGTTCGGCAGCTCTGGCAACGCACGCGTGAGAAGCGGCTGCACGACCGCGCTGAAAGCCTCGTTGCCTTGATCCGCGCTCGAGCCCGCACCCGCGAGCAACGATCCCATAGCGATTAGCAGAACTCTCGAGTACTTCATGTGCACCTCCACGACGGCCCGAGGAATCGTTACGCGCTTCTCGGCACCGATCCCGGTTGGTAATCGCCCGCAGGTTTGGCGAACGCAATCGAAAACCGGTTCCAGCCATTGATCTCGACAATGCACAAGGTCAGCGCCACGAGCTCCTCCTCGCTGAAGAATCGACGCACCCGCTCGTAGACCTCATCCGGCACCTGCTGGTGCTCGAGCCGCGTAACGGATTCCGCCCACTCGAGTGCTGCGCGCTCGCGGTCCGAGTACACCGTCGCTTCACGCCACGCGCCCAACAAGTAAAGACGCTGCTCCGTCTCTCCCGCGAGACGGGCATCCTTCGTATGCATGTCGATGCAGAATCCGCAGCCGTTGATCTGCGACACGCGCACCTTGATCAGATGCATGAGCGAATGATCGAGCTTGGAGCGCACGGTCGCGCTCAGATTGAGCATTGCGCTGAACGCTTCGCGATGGCGAACGGGATCGAACTGAATTCGTGCAGTCATGCGGTCCTCCAGAAGAGACGATCGCCGCGAATGCGGCCATTCCATCCGGAAGACGCAGCACCCTGGGATTCTGTGACAAGACCGGCGAACGAGCGCAGCTTGTCGGGGTTCGCGATCGTGTAGAACGCATAGATGCGCTCGCCGTCCGTGTCGATCGTTGCGACAGAGTGCAGCTGCCCGTTGTAGAAGGACACGATCGCCGGCTCGCCGTTGACGCGCACGATCTTGCGCTCTGCACGAAGCTGCGTGCGTCGCCGTGCGACGGCGTACCACAGCCACGCGATACGCTCGGCACCGATGAGCCGACGATGAACCGCTATCGCCTTGCCTCCACCATCGGAAGTCATGACGGCATCCTGCGAGAACAGTTCGATCAACTCTTCACGATTGCCACGATTCGTCGCGGCGATGAATCGCTCGAGCATGCGCGTGCGTGTCGCATCGTCCACCCAGTAACGCCGCTTGCGAGCCGTGAGCTTCCCCCGCGCGCGGTGGACGAGCTGGCGACACGCCGCCTGCGATTTTCCGAGCGCTTCGGCGATGTCGGCATAGTCATCATCCAGAATGTCGTGAAGCACGAATGCGGCGCGCTCCTCGGGCGAGAGCGCTTCGAGCAAGGTCAAGAACGCGATCGATACGCTCTCCTCGCGTTCGAGTGCGATCTCGGGCGACGCCATGTCCGCGTCGGACAGCGGCTCCGGCAGCCAGGGACCGAAATAGTGCTCGCGCTCGACCTGGGCACGTCGCAGGCGATCGATCGAAAGGCGCGTGACCGTAGTCGTCAGCCACGCCTCGGGCGACCGGACGTGCTCGGTATCCGAGCCTTGCCATTT
>QGUO01000434.1 GCA_003242495.1 Pseudomonadota bacterium
CTGAAATTGATCCCCGGCGCCGCCAAAGCCCCCGGGGCCCGCGCCCTCACTTCCAGCTCGCTCAAGGTGATCGCCGACCACATCCGGGCCTGCACCTTCCTGATCGCCGACGGCGTGCTGCCCTCGAACGAGGGGCGCGGCTACGTGCTGCGCCGGATCATCCGTCGGGCGGTGCGTCATGGCTTCAAGCTCGGCCAAACGGAGCCGTTCTTCCACGAGCTGGTCGCGCCGCTGGAGGCTGAGATGGGCGAGGCGCATCCAGCGCTGCGCGAGCAGCGCGCGCATGTCGAGCGCGTGCTCGAGCAGGAGGAACTGCGTTTTGCCGAGACGCTGTCGCAGGGCATGGCCCTCCTGGAAGACGTGATCGCCGACCTCCCCAAAAAGGAACACCCCGGCAAACCGGTCCTCCGCCTGTACCACCGCTACGGTTTTCCCGGGCACCCCGCCGCCGATATCGCGCGCGAGCGCGGTCTCACCATCGATCAGGCGGGCTTCGAGGCGGCGATGGAGGCGCAGCGCGAGCGCGCCCGGGCAGCGAGCAAGTTCGGCGTGGATCTGCGCGGCGCGGTGACGCTCGAGGCGCAGACCGAATTTACCGGGTACGAGACGCTGACGGACGAAGGTGCCGTGGTGGCCCTGCTGCGCGGCACGGAACGGGTTACGACCCTGGGCGAGGGCGAGGAAGGCCAGGTGGTGCTGGATCGCACGCCGTTCTATGCCGAGAGTGGCGGCCAGGTGGGCGACCGCGGCGTGCTGCTCGCCGACGGCGTGCGTTTCGAGGTCGCCGATACACAGAAGATCGGGCGTGCCTACGCGCACATCGGTCGCGTGCACAGCGGAACGCTCGAGGTGGGCGACCGCGTGCGGGCGCACGTCGACGAGGCGCGCCGGCGTGCCACCGTGCTCAACCATTCGGCCACCCATCTGCTGCACGCGGCATTGCGCAAGGTGCTCGGCACGCATGTGACGCAGAAGGGCTCGCTGGTCGCGCCCGATCGCCTGCGCTTCGACTTCGCGCACTATGCGGCGGTCACGCCCGCGGAGCTGCGCGAGATCGAAACGCTGGTCAATGCCGAGATCCGGGCGAACGCCGCGGCCGAGACCCGTCTCATGCCTTACGAGGAGGCGGTGGCCTCGGGCGCGATCGCATTGTTCGGCGAGAAGTACGACGACGAGGTGCGGGTGCTGCGCATCGGCGAGTTCTCGACCGAGCTGTGCGGCGGCACGCACGTGAGCCGCGCCGGGGATATCGGCCTGTTCAAGATCGTGAGCGAAAGCGGCGTCGCCGCCGGCGTGCGCCGCATCGAGGCCGTGACCGGGCAGGCGGCGCTCGACTGGATTGCGCAGTCCGATCAGTTGTTGCGCGATGTCGCCGCGCTGGTGAAGGCCGGTCGTGAGGACGTCGAGGACAAGGTGAAGCAGCTTCTCGAGCGCAGCCGCAAGCTCGAGAAGGAAGTCGCCAGCCTGAAGACCCGGCTCGCGAGCGGGCAGGGTACCGACGTCGCCAGCCAGGCCGTGGACGTCGACGGCGTGAAGGTCGTGGCCGCCCGCATGGACGGCGCCGACGCTGCCGCGCTGCGCCAGGCGGTGGATCGATTGAAGGACAAGCTCAAGTCAGCGGCCATCGTGCTCGCTTCGGTGCAGAACGAGAAGGTGGTGCTGGTCGCCGGGGTGACGCCGGATCGCACCGCCCGCCTCAAGGCCGGCGAACTCGTCAACGTCGTGGCACAGAAGGTCGGTGGCCGCGGCGGCGGACGGCCCGACATGGCGCAAGCGGGCGGCAACGATGCGTCCAAGCTCGACGAGGCGCTCGCCACGGTGGCGCCGTGGGTGCAGGCTCAGCTGCGGGCGTGATCGCAGCAGGCGCACATGGCACTTATGTCGCGTGCGTATCCGCATTCCGTGACCGGCTCGAGGAAACCCGCGGCCGATGCGGAGCGTTCGTCCCGGGCGCGATAGTGATCATCCCGGGAACGGACCGGATGACGAGGGACAGGCGAGTGTCGGTATTTCTTACGCAAATTTTTTTGCGTTTGTGTGAGGGAGTTTTCGATAATCAGGGAAATCCCGATCCCAAATCGCAGGTCGGTGGCCTACTCTGAATTTCGAGTGATATCGCAGCAAGCTGTGGGACGGTAGTGATCCCCACTACCGGCAGGCCGCGTTCCAGTCACTCGGCTGATAAGCAAGGAGCGTAACAATGCTTATTCTGACACGGCGCGTCGGTGAGACCGTGATGATAGGCAACGACATCACTGTGACCGTGCTTGGCGTCAAAGGTAATCAGGTTCGCGTCGGCGTTAACGCGCCGAAGGAAGTTGCCGTTCACAGGGAAGAGATCTACGAGCGCATCAAGCGCGAGGAGCAGGCTGCCGGCGGTGCGGTCAAGCGCCCCATCACCAGCACCGGTTCATAAGCTGTAGACGCGCCTGAACGCGCAGCGGGGCCCGTGGTGCGCACGGGTCCCCGCGGACCCGACAGGGGGCCGACTCGAGGTCAGGCCTTTACGTTCGCGGCCCCGGCCAGTATTCTTCCCGCCCTTCACGCCAACCGACTGCGTAGCGCCCGCCCGGACATCCGGGTGCCGCAGGCTTGGGACACGGGCGGTGTGTGCACAGGATCCGCGGGAGAGGTGGCCGAGTGGTCGAAGGCGCACCCCTGCTAAGGGTGTATGGGTCTAAAGCCCATCGAGGGTTCGAATCCCTCCCTCTCCGCCAACTCACAATCGCTACTTCCCTGTTCCCCCAGCAGACGCACCGGCCTCATGTCCGGTGAAGCCGTTCCCGACGTGATCGTCGCCTCGTTGCACGACAGGCGGCGTTTGCCGCGCCCTGGGTAAAAAAGCGCGGAATTCATCGCGGCACCACCGTCCTGGCGGTCCCTCGCCGCGACCCTGATCGTCCGATGGTCGCTGGCCGATGCAAAAGTCCAGCGACATCTCCAAGTTGCAGCGTTTCGCCGGGTCATTTCCTTGACCAAATCATAATAATCAAGAAGTCTATGAAAATTAAGGCTTTAGCCGGTCACTGTAAGCCGACCCTAATGAAGAATACGAACCATTGGCCCCGCGCAATCGGCAAGCACGCCCGCAAGACGAAGAATCCAAGTCCGAAGCCCTACGCGACCAGGAAGCCCCGCCCGGCCGCCCGGCCGTTGCCCAAAAGCACCCTGCTGGGTGTGCTGCTGGCCGGCGCCGCCGGCCCCTGCGCCGCCGCCACTTGGACCGGTGACACCGATCATGACTGGTTCACTGGCGACAACTGGTCAACCAAGACGCCCCCCACGGCGGCCGATGACGTCCTCATCGATACTGGCGAGGTAAGGGTCAGCGGCGGCGCTGCAGAGTCCGCCGGCGCGACGATCCGAGGTACTGCCGAGGTGACCGTCATCGGGACGGGATCGTCCTGGACGGCGCAGGATGTGCATCTCCGGGGTGCAACGCTCAACGCTC
>QGUO01000435.1 GCA_003242495.1 Pseudomonadota bacterium
AAACAAGCCGCGTGGCACCGTCGAGGCGGGGGTCAGGGGGCTGCTGGGGCAGTATCGGGGCAAGCCGGCGATGTGAGCGGGACGGGGGGCGTCGCGCTCAGCGCGATCCGGCCGGCTTGCGGGGTTCCCAGCCGGACTCGAGCATGCGGTCCATTTCCTCGGCGGTGAGCTCCAGCTCGATGAGCTCCTCCGCCGGCCCCTCGGGCGGCGCGGTCCGGTCGCAGGGCGTCGGGTCCGGGGATGGGTCCCGCTTGACCTGACCCGGCGCCGGCAGCCCATCGAGCAATTCCGCTGCATCGAGATCGATGCAGACTTCAGGGGATGAAGGCATGGGGGCAGGCTCCGTCGCGACAGGTCTTCGGATGGAATGCTGCCAGAGCGTCGGGCGCGATTTTGGAACGCAGTTCACATGCGGCGCCTCAGCAGCGTGACGAATTCGATATGCGGGATTGTCCCAGGCGCGACGGCCCAGGTGTCGCGGAGATTGCGCGGGACTGGAAGGGGAGGGCTTGCGAGGCCGGATGACGGTCAGCACCGCCCTGGACGATGCGACATCGGCGCGCATGCGTGCGCCCGGCCCGGTCACGTGGGTGGCGCATACAGCCGCTGCGTCGGCCAGCAGGTGAAGACCATCAGCCGCCGGTGGTCTTCACCCGCCAGCCGAAGCCGCATGTCACCAGGAACATCACCAGAAAGAACAGGCCCATCAGGCACTCCGCCGTTGCCACCCTCTGTGATGACAGACCGCTGTCTGCACGGCGCGGTTCCGGTGAAATCCTGTACGCATCCGGCGACAGGGCGGTGCGCGTCGTGCGCGCACGGCGCCGGCCGGGTCGTGTCTGCCGTGTGCGGCAGCCGAAATGAAAAGGCCGGCGAACAGTCCGTTCGCCGGCCCGGTTTCAGCCCTGCTGGCTGCGCGTCGTGCGTCAGTCGTCCATCAGGAAGCTGCGCAGCTGTTCGCTGCGGCTCGGGTGACGCAGCTTACGCAGCGCCTTGGCCTCGATCTGACGGATGCGCTCGCGCGTGACGTCGAACTGCTTGCCGACCTCTTCCAGCGTGTGATCGGTGTTCATGTCGATGCCGAAGCGCATGCGCAGCACCTTGGCCTCGCGCGGGGTGAGCCCGGCCAGCACAGAGTGCGTGGTCTCGCGCAGCGACTCCATGGTCGGGGAGTCGATGGGCAAACCCACGGGGGTGTCTGCGATGAAACCGCCAAGATGCAAACCCTCGTCCTCCCCGAGGGGCGTCCCCATCGAGATCGGCTCCTTGGCGATCTTGAGCACCCGCCGCACCTTGTCCTCCGGCATCTCCATGCGCACGGCGAGCTCCTCGGGCGTCGGCTCGCGACCCATCTCCTGCAGCATCTGCCGCGAGATGCGGTTCAGCTTGTTGATGGTCTCGATCATGTGCACCGGGATGCGGATGGTGCGCGCCTGGTCGGCGATCGAGCGGGTGATCGCCTGGCGGATCCACCACGTCGCATACGTCGAGAACTTGTAGCCGCGACGGTATTCGAACTTGTCCACCGCCTTCATCAGGCCGATGTTGCCTTCCTGGATGAGGTCGAGGAACTGCAGGCCGCGATTGGTGTACTTCTTGGCGATGGAGATCACCAGGCGCAGGTTCGCCTCGACCATCTCCTTCTTGGCCCGGCGCGCCTTGGCCTCGCCCACGGCCACCTCGCGATTGATCTCCTTGACCTCCGCGATGCTCAGGTGCACGCGCTCCTCGAGCGCCGCGAGACGCTTCTGCAGCTTCTCGACTTCCTCGCGCAGTCGGCCGAGCGCCGCGGAATGCTTGCGCTTGGCGCGAATGTGCTTGTCGAGCCACTTGGTGTTGGTCTCGTTCTTCGGGAAGGTCGCGATGAAGTCCTTGCGCGGCATGCCCGCGTCGCGCACGCAGATCGTCATGATCTGCTTCTCGAGATTGCGGATCTCGGTCACATTGTCGCGCAGCTGCACGATCAGCGCGTCGAACATCTTCGGCGCGAGCTTGAGCTCCATGAACTCCTGCGCGAGCTTCTTGCGAAGCTTCTGCAGCTTCGGATCCTTCCCGCCCTTCTCGGCCAGCGCCTTGATCGCCTGGGTGTGCAACTTCTGCAGCGAGGCGAAGCGGCGCGCGGCCTCCTCGGGATCGGGACCGCTCTCGAGCGGCTCCTCCTCGGCGGTGTCGTTGTCGCTCTCCTCTTCCTCTTCACCCTCGGACGCCGCATTGGCGAGCTTCGGATTGACGGGCGCGGCGATCTCGTCGGGCGCATTCGGGTCGATGAAGCCCACGATGATGTCGACCAGGCGACCCTGGCCGGCCTTGACCTGTTCGTACTGGCTCAGCAGCAGGTCGTAGGTCGGGGGGTAGTTGGACAGGGCGCTACGCACCGCGTCGAGGCCTTCCTCGATGCGCTTGGCAATGCGGATCTCGCCCTCGCGGGTGAGCAGCTCGACCGTGCCCATCTCACGCATGTACATGCGCACCGGGTCGGTGGTGCGACCGAACTCGGCGTCGACGGTGGCCAGCGCCGCCGCCGCTTCCTCGGCCGCCTCCTCGTCGGCGACCACCGGCTCGCTGAGCAACAGCGCCTCGGCTTCCGGTGCCTTCTCGTACACCGGAATGCCCATGTCATTGATCATGTTGACGATATCTTCGATCTGCTCAGGATCGACGATCTCGCTCGGCAGGTGGTCGTTGACCTCCACGTAGGTGAGAAAACCCTGCTCCTTGCCGCGCGCGATCAGCAGCTTCAGCTGCGACTGGCGCTCGTCGGCGAGCTGTGCCGGTTCCTTCTTGGTTGCCAAGGTCTTGCTCAAGTTACGGCCCTCAAGTTGCGTGGCGGCGGCGGGCTAAGAAAAAAGACCGCCCAGTTTACTTGGATTGCTGTCAAGCTGCTAGGTTCGGCCGACAGCCGAAATCCATTCCTCCGCGCCGATCTCAGGTGGCGGCGCCCAGCAGGCGCTGCAGCTCGGCCTTCTCGGCCTCGCTCAGACGCCCCTCGCGACTGTGCTTATGTAACAACTCCTCGCGGCGGCGGATCGCTCCTTCGCTGGCGAGTTGCCCGACGGCTCCGGCGATCTCCCGGGCGGCGGCCGCCGCATCCGGGATCAGGCACTCGAGCCGCGCCAGCTTGGTGAGGTGCCCAATATCGGGGCGGTGGCGCCAGCGCTCAAGTAGCACGCCTTGATTGGCGCAGGGTTGTCTTTGCAATTCTTCAAGCAACTCGATGAGCAGCGGGATGCCGGGTCGCGTGTTGTCAGCCAGCGATGGCGGAATCTGCACCTCCGTCGCGGCTTGCGGGTAATGCACCAACAAATGTATGGCCTGGCGCACCAGGTTGCGCCGCCCGGCGGAGACCGCCGGGCCGGCCGGCCGCACCGGCCGGGTCGCCTGCGGCGTGGGCGGCGTCGCGGCCGCGGCGCCCTGTCCCAATGCCGCGGTCAGGCGCTCCGGGGTGGTG
>QGUO01000436.1 GCA_003242495.1 Pseudomonadota bacterium
CGGGCGCGTTGGTTTCCCCCCCCTTAATCGCGGCCGCTTCCCCGCGCGCCCTGCCCGACCCGTCAGGATCCGCTCGGCCCCCCCACTCGGCATACCGAGACAGCTCTGCCGCCCGTCCGGTCGCACACGCTGTCCTGCGGCGTGCCTGCGCCGCGCAGCCACTGCGTGCATCAATTCCCCGCCGACTGCCCGCTCGCGCCGGCCGGCAGCAGGACACCTTCGAGCTTCGCCGCCTGGCCCATGTCCCGATAGAAGCGGATCAGGCGTTGGCGCGCGCGCCGGGTGGCATCCGGATCGGCACCGCTGTCGACGCTCAGCGTCCGGTAGCTTTCCACGAGATGCTTCTCCGCCTCCTGGGAGCGTCCCTGGAGATGGATGGCGTACCCGAGCGCACTTTCGGAGCGGGCGATACGCCAGCCGGCCGAGCTGCTCCGCTGCCAGCGGTTCATGGAAGCGCTGAGGACCGCTTCGGCATCCGCCGGTCGACCGGTCATCAGGTAGACCTCCCCGAGCAGGTATTCGGCCGCGGCTACGTACTGGTGGTCGGGCGGCAGGGAGCTGGCGAACGCCTCCTGGGCTTGCAGCAGGGCCGCTTCCGCCTCGGCGTACTTCTCCCGCGCAAGCAGCACCCGGGCCAATGAGGACTGCATGTAACCCGTGATGTAGTGTTGCGCCCCGCGCAGCTCGGTGTGGATCTCGACCGCCGTTCGGGCGATGTCCTCGGCTTCGTCCAGGCGCCCCTGGGAGAAGCGCACCTGCGCCAGGGAATCCGTAGTGTCGGCGACGGGGCTGCTGATCTCCCCGTAAAGCTGGCGCTGGGCATTGAGCACGCGCTCGTACAGCAGACCTGCCGCATCGACCCGGCCGCGAAAGAGCAGCACATCGGCGAGACGCTGACTCGCCATCACGCGGTCGGGATGAAACTCGTCGACCGTCTCCTGATAGATGCTGACCGCCTGGCGTGCCGCCTGCTCGGCACCCTCGAGATCGTCGCGCCAGAGGTGGGCATTGGCGATCTCCGCGAGCACGGCCGCGACCTCGGGGTCACGCGCGCCGCGTAGCTCGCGCGTCAAGGTCAATCCCTCGGTCAAATACCGCGTGGCGTCGTCGATCTGGCCCTGGTCGAGGAACAAGCGGCCGATGTCGACCAGCAAGCGCGCATGCGCCAGCGTCCGTTGGTTGCGGGTGGCGGCCGAAACCCGCAGCGCGCGCTGAAACACCCGGTCGGCTTCCTCGAAGCGAGCTGCCTTGCGCAGCGCCACCGCCAGCTCGGCCAGGGTCGAGCCCAGGGCCGGATCGGTGGACGACAGCTCGCGTTCGCGAATGAACAGCGCGTCCTCGAGGTACGGAATGGCGCGTTCGGGATGCCCCTGGCGGTGGTAGGCCCGGCCGATGGTCTCGAGCAGCCGCGCGCGCACCTGCGGATGCTCGTGCAGCACGCCACGAATGCCGCGTGCCGCCTGATCGAGCAGCCCCTGCGCCGTGACCACTTGGCCGCGATGCTGGAACGGATCGGCCGAAGAGAACACCTCGACCATGAAGTTGGACACCCGCTCGGCGCGCGCCCATTCCTGCGTCGCCCGGTCGCGCTCGGCCGCGGTGCGCTGGAACTGTATGGACATCGTGACGGCGACGGCGATGAAGAAAAGAAAAAAGCCGGTGCCGGTGGCCACGCCGAGCGTATGCCGGCGCACGAAGCGCTGCGAGTAGTAGAGCCAGTTTCCCTGCCGCGCGAGCACCGGCTCGTTGGCCAGGTGACGGCAAATGTCAGCTGCCA
Source organism: Pseudomonadota bacterium (assembly GCA_003242495.1). GTDB lineage: Bacteria > Pseudomonadota > Gammaproteobacteria > Steroidobacterales > Steroidobacteraceae > Steroidobacter. The sequence goes on from QGUO01000436.1 coordinate 1,778, forward strand.
GTTCCTGCACCACGCTGTAGCGATGCTGAGGCTCCTTGCGCAGGGCTCGCATGGCGATTGCATCGAGATCACCGCTCAGCCGCCGCGCCAAGCGCTCGGGCGTGAGGTGACGCGCGGCGGCGAGGGCCTCGATGTCGGACTGCCCTTCGATCGGTCCCCGGTCGAGCGCCCGGCGGACGGCCGCGCTGGGCTTTTGGGGATCGCTCACGCAAATGGATCGTTCGAGCTCGAGCTGGCTCGCCGTCGGCGGGATGGTATAGGGACGCAGGCCGGTCAGCAGCTCGTACAGGACGACGCCGAGCGCGTAGACATCGCTCGCGGTGGTCACGGCCTGGCCAAGGATTTGCTCGGGGCTGGCGTACTCGGGCGTGAGCAGACGGTCGTTCACGCGGGTGAGCGCCGGGATCATTGCGGACTCGTCCGCGCCAAGCAGTTTGGCGATGCCGAAATCGAGCAGCTTCGGTGTGCCTTCCGGCGTGACCAGAATGTTCGCGGGCTTGAGGTCCCGATGCACGATGAGATTCTGGTGCGCGTATTGCACCGCTGCACAGATCTCGAGGAACAGCTTGAGTCGATCGTTGAGGCCGAGTTGCTGTCGATCGCAATACCGGTCGACGGGCTCCCCGTGCACGTATTCCATCACGATGTACGGATAGCCTTCGGGTGTCTCACCGGCATCGAGCAAGCGTGCGATGTTCGGATGGTTCAGCCGCGCGAGGATCTGGCGCTCGCCCCGGAACCGGACGCCGAGGTCGGGGTGCACCCCGGCGTTGTCCACCACTTTCACGGCCACCTGGGCGGAGTATTGCCGGTCTGCCCGCTCGGCGAGATAGACGGTTCCGGTGCCGCCGTGCCCGAGGACGTTGACCAGTCTGTAGTTGCCCAGCACCTTGCCCAATGCCGAGCGGCGCCGGTCGCGCGCGGTGGCGGCGATGGCGGCCCCCATCGCGTCGGTGATCGGGCCGCTCGCGGCGCACAGATCGGCGTCGAGCACGCTCAGAAGCTCGAGCTGCAGCGAAGGATCATCGACCGTTTCGCGAATGATGAACTTGCGGCGCTCGGATGCCGGTAGCTCCGTGGCACGAGAGAACAACGACTGGAGGCGCTGAAAGCGGACGGAGGGCTGCTGCGTCCCGGACGATTCCATGCGAGCTCACCTGCCTTGACGTTGTTGTACCGCGGCAGCCTACCTGGAGCAGGCCCTGTCCTACCTTGACTGTGTCATCCGGCTTGTCTCGACACAAGACGCCCCTTGGCCCTCAAGGGTAGGTCTTTCCCCTAATCCTACATCAGTGTATAGCTGAATTGGGAAGAGGCGGCAGGGTGCCGTGAGGGAAATCCCCGGACGTCGTCGCTGAGGACATCGACGCGGGCCGTGCAGCGCATTGGGCAGACCCGCGCCGCCCTCGTTCGCCCCTCCCCTTACTTGTTTCGTCAAACAGAGGATGCTGCCATGCGTTACCTGATCACCACACTCGCTGCGCTCGGTACGGCCCTGTCCATGAACGTCGCGTCGGCCGAAGGCGTCGGCACGGCCAAGCGCCCGCTCATCCAGCTCGCCGATGGCGTGGGCACGGCCAAGCGCCCGCTCATCCAGCTCGCCGATGGCGTGGGCACGGCCAAGCGCCCCCTCATTCAGCTCGCCGACGGTGTGGGCACGGCCAAGCGC
>QGUO01000437.1 GCA_003242495.1 Pseudomonadota bacterium
TTGTCGAGATCGGCGAGCAGCCCGTCGGAGATGTCCATGGCAGCGCTCGCCAGGGGACGCAGCATGCGCCCCAGGGCCACGCGTGGCTGCGGGCGCAGGAACCGCTCACGCAGCGCGCGAGCCTCGAGTTCTGCCTCCGGTCGCGGCTCGCGCAGCAGTGCCAGGCCGGCCGCGGCCTCCCCCGGCACGCCGGACATGTACAACGCATCGCCGGGCTGCGCACCGGCGCGGGTCAACCAACGGTCCGCCTCGACCCAGCCGGCGATCTGCACGCTCACGACCAGCGGCCCGCGCACCGTGTCACCGCCCACCAGGGCGACCTCGTAGCGATCGGCCAGCTCGAACAACCCGGCGGCGAATCCGTCGAGCCATGATTCCTCTGCATGCGGCAGCGACAGCGACAGGGTCATCCACGCAGGCTGGGCGCCCATCGCGGCCATATCGCTCAGATTGGCGGCCAGGACCCGGTAGCCGATGTCGGCGGCGGGCAGGCCCGCCGGGAAATGGACGTCTTCGACCATGGTGTCCACCGCCAGCACCAGCCGCCGTCCGGCCGCGAGCTCGAGCACGGCGGCATCGTCGCCGACGCCGAGCGGCACGTCGGCGCGCCCGCTGCGGCGGGTGAAATAACGGCGAATGATGTCGAATTCGGCGAGGCTCATCGGGAGACGGACCGGGGGGGCGACTTCGCCAAGCATACCAACCTCGTCGCGGCGCGGCCGCCGCACGGGTTCGTCAGGGTGTGCCGCCCGGGCCTGCGGAACGATGCGGCGCCGGCGTCCCGGTCGCGCTGGTGGGCAGCGCCATCGCGCGCCCTGACGCCCTGCGGCTCAGTCCCCTCCGGAACGCTCGGCCTGACGCAGCTCGCGCGCCGCGCGATCGAGCACTGCGTTCACATACTTGTGGGCGTCGGTGGCGCCGAAGCGCTTGCACAGATCGACGGCCTCGTTGATGACCACGCGGTACGGCACGTCCAGGCGCCGTTCGAGCTCGAACATGCCGACCATCAAAATGGCTTTCTCCACCGGATCGAGCTGGGCGAGCGGCCGGTCGAGGTAGGGCGCGATGGCCGCGGCGATGCGCTCGTGCTCATCGATGCACGTTGCGAGCGCTTCGTCGAAATACTCGAGATCGGCGCCGGCGGAATCCTCGGTTTCGCGGAACTGGCGCTGGATTTCCGCGGCCGATTGCGCCGTCAGCTGCCACTGATACAGCGCCTGCATGGCGAGCTTGCGCGCCACCGAGCGCGCACGCATGCCGCGCGGTTTGTGTCTGGACACTATTGCTCGAGCCTGCGCAGCAGATTGGCCATCTCCAGTGCGGTAACGGCCGCATCGGCCCCCTTGTTGCCGGCCTTGGTGCCGGCCCGCTCGATGGCCTGCTCGATGGTGTCGGTCGTGAGCACGCCGAATGCAATGGGCACGCCGGTGTCCTGCTGCACGCGCGCCAGCCCGCCAGCGGCCTCGCCGGCCACGTAGTCGAAATGCGGTGTCGCGCCGCGGATCACCGCGCCCAGCGCGACGATGGCATCGTAACGGCGGCTTTGCGCCAGCTTGCGCGCGGCCAGCGGCATGTCGTAGGCGCCCGGCACGCGCACGATCTCGATCTGCTTGTCGCTCGCACCGTGCCGGCGCAGCGCATCCACGGCGCCGCGCACGAGCTGATCGACCACGAAATCATTGAAGCGCGACGCCAGCACGGCGAAACGCAGCTCACGGGCCTGCAAGTCGCCCTCGATGACCTTGATGTTGTCCATGGGCGCAGTATACCGGAGCGCTCATGCAGCGCGCGCCGGGGCGCGCACCGCCGACGCGATCATCCGTCCACGTACTCCACGACTTCCAGGTCGAATCCCGACAGCCCGTGCATCTGCTTCGGAGCCGACAGGACCCGCATGCGCCGCACCCCCAGATCCTTCAGGATTTGCGCGCCGATGCCGTAGGTGCGCAACACCTTCGCTCCCGGCGTTTGCGTCGTCGCCGCGGCCCGACCGGCCGGGCTGATGGCCATCACGGCTTCCATCAGATCGCGCGGTGACTCCTCCGGTCGCAGGATGACGATGACGCCGTGATCCTCCTGGGCGATGCGCTGCATGGCGGCGCGCAGCGGCCAGCCGAGCACGCCCTGGCGGATGCCGACCACATCGCGCAGCGTGTCCTTGAGATGCACCCGCACGTACGGCACGTCGTCGGCGCCCAGCTCGCCGCGCACCAGCGCGAGATGCACGGTGCGATGCACGTGGTCCTCGTAGCAATACATGCGGAACGGCCCGAACTCGGTCTCGATGGGCTGTTCGGCGATGCGCTCGACCGAGCGCTCCTGCTCGAGCCGATAGCGGATCAGGTCGGCGATGGTGCCGATCTTCAGCCCGTGGCGGGCCGCGAACTTCTCCAGGTCCGGCCGTCGCGCCATGGTGCCGTCGTCGTTGAGGATTTCGACGATGACCGAGGCCGGCTCCATCCCCGCGAGACGTGCCAGGTCACAGCCGGCCTCGGTGTGGCCGGCACGCGTGAGCACGCCGCCCGGCTGGGCCATGACGGGGAAGATGTGACCGGGCTGGCGCAGGTCCTCGGGACGGGCGTCGGGACGCACCGCGGCGCGCACGGTCTGCGCCCGGTCGTGCGCCGAGATCCCGGTGGTCACGCCCTCGGCCGCCTCGATGGACACGGTGAAGTTGGTCGAGTGGCTGAAGTGCGTGTCGCGCACCATGAGCGGCAGGCGCAGCTGCCGGCAGCGCTCCTCGGTCAACGTGAGGCAGATCAGCCCGCGCGCGTAGCGCGCCATGAAATTGATGTCTTCGGCGGTCACGCACTGCGCCGCCATGACCAGATCGCCTTCGTTCTCGCGATCCTCGTCGTCCACGATGATCACCATGCGGCCGGCGCGCATGTCGGCCAGGATTTCATCGATCGTGTTGGTCTTCATGAAGCTTTTCCAGGTAGCGCGCGATGATGTCGACTTCGAGATTGACGCGGGCGCCGGGCTCGAGGGTCTTGAGGGTCGTCACCTGCAGTGTGTGCGGGATCAGGTTCACGTCGAAGCGTGCGCCCTCGACCCCGTTGACCGTGAGGCTCACCCCGTCGATGCAGACCGATCCCTTGCGCGCGATGTAACGCCCAAGCGGCGCGGGCGCCTCGAAGCTCACCCGCGTGGAGCGGGCATCCGCGGCCAGCGAGACCACGGTGGCGATGCCGTCGACGTGCCCGGTCACATAATGACCGCCGAGCGGCTGACCGGCGCACACGGCCTTCTCGAGGTTCACTCGCGTGCCCGGGCGCCACGTGCCGAGCGTGGTCACGGCGAGCGTTTCGGCGGAGACATCGGCCGCAAACTCGGTGCCCTGCAGACGCGTGACCGTCAGGCAACAGCCGCTCACGGCGATGCTGTCGCCGATCGCGACCGTGTCCAGCCCGAGCCCCGCCGCCTCGATGAGCATCTCGACG
>QGUO01000438.1 GCA_003242495.1 Pseudomonadota bacterium
GGGCCCGCCCCCGGAGGCTCATGAGCGGCCGGTCAGCCGATGTCCTTGACGGCTTCGAACTTCGCCTTGTTGATGGCCTTCTTGTAGGCCTCGCGGCCGCTGATGATGCCTTTCTCGAGCAGTTCCTGGATCGTCGAGTCCATGGTGCGCATGCCGTATTGTGCGCCGCTCTGCATGGCGTTCTCGAGCTGATCGAGCTTGCCCTGGCGGATGAGGTTGGCGACCGCGGGCGTGTTGATCAGGATCTCGAGCGCGGCCACCCGGCCAGGCTTGCCGGCGCGCGGGATGAGCTGCTGGGAGATGACCCCGCGCAGCGAGGTGGAGAGCATGGCGCGCACGTGCGCCTGTTTTTCGGCCGGGAAGGCATTGACCATGCGATCCACGGTCGGCGCCGCGCCGTTGGTGTGCAGCGTGCCCATCACCAGGATGCCCATCTCGGCGGCCGTCACGGCGATGCTCATGGTCTCGTAATCGCGCAGCTCGCCCACCAGGATCACGTCGGGATCCTCGCGCAGCGCCGAATGCAGTGCCTGGGCGAAGGAGGGGCTGTGCGTGCCGATCTCGCGCTGGCTGATCAGGCAGTTCTTGCGCTGGTGCACGAACTCGATGGGATCCTCGATGGTGAGAATGTGCCCTTTGCGTCGCTGGTTGATGTCGTCGATCATCGCGGCAAGGGTGGTCGACTTGCCGGAGCCGGTCTTCCCGGTGACCAGGATCAGTCCCTGGTTCACCTTGCACAGGTTGCGCACCGCGTCGGGCATGCCGAGCTGGTCGAGCGTGAGCGCCTTCGACGGAATGGCGCGGCACACCGCGCCGAGACCGTACAGGTGGCGCATCACGTTCACGCGAAAGCGTGACACGCCGGGAATGATGTAGGCGAAGTCCGCGCCATGCTTCTGCTCGAGACGCACCTGCGCGGCGCGCGGCATGATCTCGCGCAACACTTCCTCGACGAACGCCGGGGACAGCGGCTCGGGCCGCAGCGTGTGCAGCTCGCCGTACAGGCGGATGCGCGGCGGGTCGCCGGCGATGAAATGCAGGTCCGAGCCGTTCTTCGCGAGCACCTCCTTGAGGAACTCGTCGATGCGCTTTGGTCCCTGGTGCGTGCCGGTGGCCTCGGTGCGCAGGGTGATGGACGGCTCGGTATCGGGGGTGCTGCTCATGAGCTTGAGGCGTACGGTAGGTCTCGAGTCCGCTCAGCCTGAAGCGAGCTCGAGCTTGGGCAGAGCGCTCGTGTCGGTGACGTAGCGCGAGAACAGGCGCTTGTCGGTTGCGTAGATGTAGGCGTCGTCCGGATCGATCTCCTTGGCCTGGACCGCCGCGAGCAGTGCCTGGTCCAGGAGCTGCATACCCAGTTCCTTGCCGGTCTGCAGCTGCGAGGGGATCTGGTGAGTCTGGTCGGTCATGATGAGCTTGGCGATCGCGCGGGTCACCACCATGATCTCGCACATGGCGCGGCGGCCGCGCTGGTCGGCGCTCTTGACCAGGACCTGGGTGATCACTGCGATCAGGCTCTGCGCCAGGAAGCTCTTGGTCTGCTCGCGCTCGTCCGCGGGCAGTGCGTCGACGATGCGGTCGATGGTCTTCACCGCGCCGGTGGTGTGCAGGGTGCCGAGCACCAGGTGGCCGGTTTCCGCGGCCGTCATCGCCCAGCGGATCGTTTCGGCATCGCGCAGCTCGCCCACCAGGATCACGTCCGGGTCCTCGCGCATCGCGGCGCGCACGCCCTCGGCGAAGGAGGGCAGGTGCGTGTTGAGCTCACGCTGGATGATCTGGCTTTGCTTGCTCCTGTGGACGAACTCGATCGGATCCTCGAGGGTGACGATGTTCAGCCGCCGGGTCTGGTTGAGGTGATCGATCATGGCGGCGAGGGTGGTGGACTTGCCGGTGCCGGTCGAGCCGGTCACCAGGATCATGCCCTGGTGCTGGTCGCAGAGCTTTTTCACCACCGGAGGCAGACCCAGCCGGTCGAGCGACGGCACTTCGGAGGGAATCGCGCGGAAGGTGGCGCCGATGCCCGTGTCCTTGCGGAAGACGTTCACCCGAAAGCGTCCGCCCGTGGCCGAGACGTAGGAGAAGTCCACGTCGTGACCGCGACGCAGCTGGTCCTGGTTGGCGCGGCTGGTGATCTCGGCGATATAGCCCTCGAGCTCCGCCTGGCTCAGGTCGCGGAACTTGATGGGGATCAGGTCGCCGTGCATCCGCAGCATGGGCGGCAGTCCCACTGCGAAGTGAATGTCCGAGCACCCTTGGTCGGTGCCCAGCTTGAGGAAGGCGTCAATGCGGGCCATGGAACATAAGCCTACAACCTGCAGAGTACTGCCTCAATTGCACCGCGAGCCGCGCGGGCGCGCGCCGTCAAAAAATGTCACAAGTTGCCGCTCGGTGACCGAATGCGGCGCAGCCGGTCCGCCTGCTCAGGACTGGATCGACTTCTCCAGCGCCACGCGCAGCTCCTCCATGCTCTGGAAGCGCTTGAGCTTGTCGACCGCCATGGCCTTGACCACCAGGTCGGCGAGCGGCTTGGGCAGCGCCGGATTGACTTCCGCGGGGTGCCTGGCCTTGCCCTGCACGTGCTGGTACATCACCGACATGTGGTCGCCACGGCTGTAGGGCGGCACGCCGGTCACCATCTCGTAGAGGATCACACCCAGGCTGTAGATGTCGGCGCGTTCGTCGACCTTCTTGCCGAGGATCTGCTCGGGGGCCATGTACTTCGGCGAGCCGATCACGTACCCGGTCTTGGTGAGCTGGGTGTCGCCTTCCTTGTGTGCGGCCGCCACGCCGAAGTCCACGATCTTGAGCAGCCCCTCGTCGTTGATGAGGATGTTGGCGGGCTTCAGGTCACGGTGCACGATGCCTGCCTGGTGCGCGATGGTCATGCCCGTGGCGATGTCACAGCCGTACTTCACCGCGCGCTCGAGCGGCAGCGGTTTCTCGTTGACGATTTCGCTGCTGAGGGTATGCGACGGGAAGTACTCCATGGAGATGGCGTAATTGCCGCGCATGTACAGGAAGTCGTAGATGCGGATGACGTTCTTGTGGGTGATCTTGCGCGAGTAACGCAGCTCGTGCACGAAGCGCTTCATCATCTCCTCGTCCTGCGCCACGTTGGGGTTCAGGAACTTGAGGATGAGCTGCTCCTCGACCACGGTGTCTTCCACCAGCACCACCGTGCCGAAGGCGCCTTTGCCGATTCTTTCGATGAACTTGTAGCGCCCTTCGATGATTTCGCCGGGCTTGAGCGTGGAGATGTCGAGCTTCTGCGAGGCTGCGGCGGTTTCCTCGACGCTGCGGATCGCCGCGCCAACGTCGCCGCGGTCGAGGAGCAGCGTGCGGGCCGGCTCGGACATGCGGGCGGCCTTGAAGGCTCCGGCCACGGTCGTGGTCGAGTAGCGGCTGGCGACGTCCTCGATGGCGCGCAGCGCCCCGTGCGCCAC
>QGUO01000032.1 GCA_003242495.1 Pseudomonadota bacterium
ATCCAGGCTCCCTCCGCCCACGACCCATGGTGGGCCGGTGGACGGTATGCTGGCCGAGTACGCGGTGCTCGATGAGCAGGATGCGGTGCACGTGCCCGCGCACCTGTCCTTCGAGGAGGCCGCCACGCTGCCCTGTGCCGCCGTCACCGCATGGCACGGCCTGATGGAGACGCCGCCTCCGCTCAAGCCGGGCGCGACCGTGCTGGTGCTCGGCTCCGGCGGCGTATCCATGTTCGCGCTGCAGTTCGCCCGGGCGGCGGGCGCCCGCGTCATCATGACCTCATCGAGCGATCACAAGCTGCAACGCGGTCGTGACCTGGGCGCGACGGCCGGCATCAACTATCGGCAGATGCCCGAGTGGGAAAAGGAAGTGCTGCGGCTCACCGACGGACAGGGCGTCGACTGCGTGGTCGAAGTCGGCGGGGCGGGCACATTGGCGCGTTCCATCCAGGCGGTGGGCGCCGGCGGCAAGATCGCACTCATCGGCGTGCTCTCCGGACCGCAGGGTGATACGACGCCCCATCCGCTCATGTTCAAGAACGCGAGTCTGCACGGCATCTTCGTCGGCAGCCGCGGGATGTTCGAGCGCATGAATCGCGCCATCGAAGCGAATGGCATCCGGCCGGTGGTGGACAAGGTGTTCCCGTTCGATCAGGCGCTGGATGCCTATCGGTACCAGCAGAGCGGCGCGCACTTCGGCAAGGTGGTCATCGCCGTCTCATAGCCCGGCGAACACGTCGCGGCCGGTGCGCACGGCGTGCTCGGCCATCAGGAACGCGGCTGCGTTCCACGATTGTCCCGGCATGCCGCTCGGCTCGTACGTGCGCCCGTGCAGCCACTCGTTGAACTGCCATCCCTTCAGCTCGCACGCTTGTGCGAGCTTGACCAGTTCGTGTCGCGCCTCCTCGATGCGCCCTTGCTGGACGAGGGCAAGAATCCAGAAGCCGCCGACCATCGGCCAGATGCCGCCGTTGTGATACTGCCAGGCGAAGTTCTGCTTGTGTCGTGACATGTACGGGCGCCACAGCAGGTGGTGTTCGAGAATGGGGTCGCACACCACGCGCACTGGATACGGCTCCTGGACGCGCTCTCTGGCCAGCGCTGCGAGCGTGCGCTCCGCCGCCGCCCCCGTGGCCGCGCCGAACAGCACGGTCAGCACGTTACCGAAAACGTCGCCTTCCTCACCGAAAAAGGAGAAGTTCACGAAGCTCAGGAAAAGGTCACGACGTGTGGCGTTCGCGAGCACGTAGTCGGCCAGCAGTCGCCCACGGCGATACTCGTGCAGGGATGCCGAAAAAGGATGGAACAGCCCGTTGATGTTCTCCGCGGTGTCCGTCGCATGGGGCACGTCGAACAGACATTTCACTCGGTACCAGAGCGCATTGGTGTACAGCACGAAGCCCGAACGCGGCATGATGTCCGCCCAGTCGCTGGCCTCGTTCTGCTGCAGCAGGCGAAAGCGCTGGTGCTCCTGCGCGAGCAGCCAGTCGATGGCGCGCGCGATGCGCTGGCGATGTCGGGTGCGCAGCGTGTCCTCGTTGCGCACCCGATCGAGGAATTCGAGCGCGATCAGCCACCAGAGCGTCGCGTCGATGCATCCCAGGTACCAGAAGTCCGGCTCCTGGTGGACGGTGTCCACGAATTTCGGGATCTGGCCATTGGGCGCCTGGTGTGCGCCGATGGTTTCCAGGCCGACCGCAGCACACTTCTCGAGCACCGGACCGCCGGACAGCGCCATGCCGATGGCGCAGATCGCCGCATCGCGCCCGAAGACGGCATCGTAGCCTCGCGAGTGGGCGCGCGCGCCGCGCGAGGCGGCGAGAATTCCGGCATCGCTGGCGTTGCGCCTCAGCAGGCGTATCGCTTCGTGGCGGCAGCGCTCGATGAGGCTTTGGGGGGCGGAGAACGGAGCGGTGGCGGTGGCAGAAGCGGGATTGTTCACGCGGCTCAGGGTCGAGGACAAAACACAGGGCCGACAATAAAGACAGTCATTGTCCCCCATGGGGACGGTCACGCCAAGGCGGCGCAGGCGGCATTCGGCTGTCGCATTCGCGATCGGTCGTGCGGTGATCGCGCGGTCGGGAGCGCTGGATGGGCAATTCGAGTACAGGACCGAGCGACCCCATGAGCGCGGCACGCGGTCGACCGGATCGATGACCAGCACGCCAAGTCGTTGGTCGCGCAAGGATCAAGGCGTGCGTCGGCGGCAGGAGGAGATCGGCATGGGCGGCGCCCTGAGACGTTTTGGTCGCGGGCCTCACGACCAGGCAGTGATCGTCGGTACGGGGCGCACGCGTCTTGAATTAAGGGCCTGCCGTATACGTATTGGCGCAGAAACCGTAGGGCGGCAGACATGGAGAACGAGAGGCGCCGGCGCGCATGCGCGGATTGTCCGGCCCCCGCGTCCCAGGGCCGCTTTTCTTCCGGGCGAGCCAGCCGGCCTACACGCTGGTGGATGCACGTCTCAGCTGGGACTCGCCCGACGAGGCCTGGTCGGTGGCCGTGCTGGGCACCAATCTCACCGACCGCGTGTTCCTGTACGGCACGTTGGATTTTTTCGAGTCGCTGGGCCAGAACGAGGGACAGTATGGCCGGCCGCGCGAATGGGGACTGTCTGTCAAGCGGCGGTTTTGAACGCTCTACGGCCGCTGAGTCGATCGCTCACATCCGTTCGCCGGGCAAACGGCTGGCCTGCTTCACCCACTGGGCGAACTGGTCCTCGTCGAACGGAGCGTCCTCGTAAATGTCGAGGTAACGCACCTCCCTCTGCCTGGACGGACCCGGCGGCACGGGGCGTAGTGACGTGCCGCGGAAGAATGCCACCTTGATGTATTTCGTGAAGCAATGGAGGCTGAGGAACCAGCCCTGATCCTCGAGGCCGTAGAAAGGCGAATTCCATTTGACCGCCTTGCGCACACCCGGGACCGCGCGTTCGATGATCCGGTCGAGGCGTCGTCCCATGTCGCGCTTCCAGCCCGGCATGGCGGCGATGTAGGTCTGCACCGGCGCATCGCCATGGCCCTTGGCGATCTGCGGGTTGCCGCCCGCAAGGAGGATCGGTTCCGTGGACTTGCGGGGCGGTTTCGCCGGCGGTTGGCGCGGTGTGGCAGCCCGGGCGGTGAGCCGCTTCACGGATGCCTGTTTCGCGGGCGTCTTTTTCGAGGTGCCCGGCTTCGCCGTTCGCGCCGCTCGCTTCGTGGTCTTGCCGGTCATGTGCGCTCCTGTTCGCTGACACTGCGTCGACCGTGCCGCTTGACCGCATACGGTGGTGCGGCCCCTCCTCGCGCGACACGGTGTGCGGGAGGGAGCTGCGTGATCGATCCCGGCAAGCAGGCCGAGCCCGCGCGGCGCCTCAGTCGCCGATCGCGTCGGCGAGCTCCACGCGGGGGATCTCGCATCGGGGCGCCCCATGCACCAGTTCCCGCGTGATCTCGCCGATGTTGCGGCAGCCGCAGAATGCCATCACCCGGGCGATTTCGCTGCGCAGCAACTCGAGGGCGCGCGTCACGCCGGCCTGACCGCCGACGGCGAGACCATAAAGCGGGGCGCGCCCGACGAGGGCCGCCGTGGCGCCGAGCGCGAGCGCCTTGACCACGTCGCTGCCGCGGCGGATGCCGCTGTCGATGAGCACCGGGATGCGATCGCCCACCGCATCGAGCACGCCCGGCAAGGCGTCCAACGTCGCGACCACGCTGTCGAGATTGCGCCCGCCGTGGTTGGAGACAATGAGTCCATCCACGCCTTCCTCGAGGGCCTGGCGTGCGTCGAGCGGCGAGACGATGCCCTTGATCATGAAGATGCCGCGCCACGAGCGGCGCAACAGGCGGATTTCCTCCCAGGACAGAGTGTCGCAGCGAAAGGCGGCGCCGATCTGCGGATTCTGCGTCACCTTGGTGCGCAGCTCCTCGGGCAGGTTGGCCTGGCGTGGCAGGCCCGTGGTCATGAGGTGCTTGAGCAGCACACCCCACAGCCAGCGAGGATGTGTGAGCACGTCAACCACGTTGCGCCGGTTGAAGCGCAGCGGGATGCCGAAGCCGTTGCGAAAGTTGTACTCGCGATTCGGCTGCGTCGCCGTGTCCACGGTGACCACCAGTGCTTCGCAGCCGAGCGCGTAGGCCTTGTCGACCAGGGCGTACGACAGGGCACGGTTCTCCCAGGGATACAGCTGGAACCACTGCCGACCGCCCACGGCGGCGATTTGCTCGATGGGCGTAGTGCTGGCGCTGGAGATCATGAAGGGAATGCCGGCGTCCTTGGCCGCGCGTGCCAGGGCCACATCACCGTCGTACCAAATGAGGGCTGCCCCGCCCGTGGCGCCGATGGCAAGCGGCATCGACAGCGGCGTACCGAACAGCTGCGTCGTCTGGTCGATCCTGGAGACGTCACGCAATACGCGGGGCACGAGCTTGACCCGGTCGTATGCCGCGCGATTGTTGGCGAGCGCGAGCTCGTCCTCGGTGCCCCGGTCGACGTACTCGAAAACGCCGCGCGGCAGGCGCGCACGGGCGCGCTCGCGTAGCTCGGCAATGTTGAAGGCGTCGAACGTGGGGAAACTTTCCGAGGACATGATGGGCGGATTCTCTGTTGTGCTTTGGCGCGACACGCTATCGATGATAGACGGCGTGGCGCATCTTGCTCGAAATGTCCCGGCCGGGGCACAGGGCCGTCCCGAGGCGAGCGGGCGCCCGGTGATTCCGCGGCAACTCGCGGGCGGCTCCCGCGCGGCCGGCGGCAATGGCATGGACCGCGCGGGCGCCTGAGACGGTCATTCCTTGCCGCGCTCGCGCGCGAGCTTCTCGAGCGCCTCGTCCCAGAACTCTTTGCCGCAGTCGTACTCGAGTATCGCCGTGTCCGGTGCACGGCGATAATGCGCCACGAACTTCAGCGGCTCGGTGTAAAACGTCGGGTCGATGACCGTGATCTCGTCGACCAGGATCTTGCCGCCGCGCTCGGTCTGCATGCTGGCTGCAATGCCCCCGCTCGGCACGCCCTCCTTGTCATCGATCAGGTAAAGACGCTCGACGATGCGCGCCTGGGCGCTGAGTTGCCGCGATTGGAGGCGCTCGGCGAGCCCGGTGGTCTCGATCACCAGCGTCTCGCCCTCCCAGCGGCCGACCGAATGACCGCTGCTGGTGGGCGGGCGGTCCGTGGGGTGCGCGCGGCCGTCGAGAAAAATGCGGCGGAAGTTGCCGGTCTCGGTGATCATGTTCATTTGCCGCTCGCCGGTGAGGATCTCGATGGGATAGCCCGCGAACGAGGTCATCATCGACGGCATGCCGGCATGCACGCAGAAGGCTCCAGCCTCCGGGGCGTCGGGGCCGTACTTGTCCTCGAACGCGGCAATGGCTGCCTTGGCGGCCGGCGTGTACTTGTCCGTCGGCCAGGCGGGGCTCGCGCCGGCGCCGCCCGAGAAGGCGAGCCACACGCCGTCGAACGGGCGCTCGTTGCGTGGGGTATCGGCGGCGGCGGGCAGGCCGCACAGGAGCAGCATGCCCAGCGCGGCGAGCGCCACGCCCACCCGGCTGCATGGCGCGGCCGGCGCCGCCGCCCGGTCGGCCTCGATGCGTGTTTCGCGGTTCATTGCTCCCCCTCGTCGATGTTGTTGGTCGCTGGCGATCCCGAAGAATACCGGGTTCGGCGCTTGCGCGGTCAAGCACGCCGCGCCGGCGAGCGAGCCGCTCGTCGATCGCCGCACGAGGTCCGGCGCGCATGGCCTCGGCGCGATCGACCGGGTGCGCCGGCCAGTCCGGCGGCATGAATGGCCTGACCGCGAGGGTGTGCGCTCGAGCGCGGGTGTCGGACATCGAAGACTCGGCGCGGCAGCGAGCCGGGTGTGTGAAACTTGACGGACCATGAGCCCGACATCGATGACTTCGAGCGACGCGCGCCTCGGCCCCTTGCGCCTGTGGGTGCGCTGGTGGGTGCTGCTGGGCGCGCTGACGCTGAACGCCTGCGCGCCGGCGCCGACCCGTTGCGATTGCCCGGACCGCTCCGCGCCCGAGCCCGCGTCCACACTCGAGACGCCTCTGCCTGCGGCCGAGCCTTCGGTCGACTACGAGCCGGTGCCGTGGTCGGCGCTCCCGGGCTGGGAGGCGGATGCGCCCGAGGACGCCTGGCCGGCCTTCCTGGCGAGTTGCCGGGTGCTCATCCGGCAGGAAGCCTGGGCGGGCGTGTGTGACCGGGCGCAGCACATCGCGCCGAGCGGCGCGCGGTCATTCTTCGAGCGCGAGCTGACGCCGTTTCGGCTCGTATACCGCGACGGTTCGGGCCGTACCGAGGATTCGGGGCTCATCACCGGGTACTACGAGCCCGTGCTGCGCGGTTCGCGCACGCGCTCGGCCCGCTACCGGGTGCCGTTGTACGCACCGCCCGACGATCTGCTGATCGTGGATCTGGGCGAGCTGCATCCGCAGCTGCGCGGAGCGCGTGGGCGTCTCGAAGGCCGGCGCGTGGTGCCGTACCACGAGCGCGGCGCGCTCGAGTCGAGCGGCGCCGTGCGCGGCAAGGAAATCGTGTGGGTGGACGACGAGATCGATGCGTTCTTCCTGCAGGTCCAGGGCTCGGGCCGCATCCAGCTCGATACGGGCGAGACGATCCGGCTCGCCTTTGCCGACCAGAACGGGCATCCCTATCGATCCATCGGTCGCTATCTCGCCGATCGCGGTGAGCTGCCGCTCGAACGCGCCTCGGCCCAGGGCATTCGCGAATGGCTGCGCGCCCATCCGGAGCGCATGCAGGAAGTGCTGAACGCCAACCCACGTTTCGTTTTTTTCCGGGAGGAACCGATCGAGCGCGACGTCGGCCCGAACGGTGCGCTCGGTGTGCCGCTCACCGCGGAACGCTCGCTGGCCGTGGACCGGCGCTTCGTACCGCTGGGCGCCCCCATCTTTCTCGCCACCACCTACCCGAATTCCGCCGCGCCGCTCGAGCGCCTGGTCATGGCGCAGGACACGGGCGGCGCGATCCTCGGGGCGCTGCGCGCGGATTTTTTCTGGGGCACCGGCGATGCGGCCGGCGAGCAGGCCGGGCGCATGCGCCAGCAGGGCCGGATGTGGCTGCTCTGGCCCCGCGGCGCGCGTCCCCAGCCCTGACACCAATGTCCGGCGATGCCGAAGCACGGGTGTCCGGCGATGCCGAAGCACGGGGTGCCTGCCCGGCGGCGGTCCCGCACCCCGATGCCCGGACGTTAGAATCCCGCGGCCGGCGCGCATGACACCGGCAGGCGCGCCCCATGTTTCACCCGCCAACGAAGATGATGAGGAGCGAGCGTGACTGCGACGAACCTTCCCCGACGATGTGCCTGCGTGATGATGCTGGCCGCCACCGTGCTTGCAGGCTGCGAGCTGTTGCCCGTTCAAGAAGGCTCGGGTGCCTGGTCGCGCTGGAGCCTGTCGCGTGCATTGTCGGATCCCGCACGGCCGGCAGCAGACCGTGAGCGCGATGCCGCACGCAAGCCGGTCGAGCTGGTGACGTTTCTCGGCGTCGAGCGCGGCATGACGGCGGTGGATCTGATGGGCGCGGGCGGTTACCTCACCGAGGTGCTGTCCATCGCCGTCGGTCCGCAGGGCAGGGTATACGTGCAGAATCCGCCCGCCGTCCTGCAGATGCGCGACGGCGCCTACGACAAGGCACTCTCGGAGCGTCTGGCAGAGGGTCGGCTGGCCAACGTGGTGCGGGTGGATGCGGATCTGCCCACCGCGGAGATTCCGGCGGGCGGGGTGGACGTGGCGCTCACGGCCCTGAACTTCCACGACATCTACAACCGCGGCGGCGAGGACGCTGCGGACATCTTCTTGCGCAGCGTCTATACGATGCTCCGGCCGGGCGGCGTGCTCGGTGTGGTCGACCACGCGGGCAACGAGGGCGTCGACAATACCGAGCTGCATCGCATCGCCCCCAGCGTGGTGCTGGCGCTCGCCGAGAAGACCGGCTTCATCTTCGAGGCGCGCAGCGAGGCGCTGGCGAATCCTGAGGACGACCGGTCACTGCGGGTGCACGACCCCGCGATCCGCGGCCGCACGGACCAGTTCGTATTGAAGTTCAAGCGGCCGGAGTGATGCGGCGCCTGCGGCCCGCCGGCCGGGCGCGCCCGGCGCGTCGGCCGGACGGGTCGTCGGGGCCTTTCATGCCAAGCTTGTGCATCAGGGTCTGGGCGTCGAAGGGCGCGCGGACTTTCGCATCATTGTCGAAAAAGCAGTATACGTCCCGCGACTTGCGGGCCGGCGGCTTGCGCGGCGAAATCCTGTCGGCGTCGCGCGGCTCGCTGCCGCGCTGCCAGGCGGCGATGCGCCGCGCCCATTCGTCGAGCGCCTCCTCGGTATAGCCACTCGAGTACAGCTCCACGTCGCCGTGCAGGCGGATGTAGACGAAATCGGCCGTGATGTCGTGCTTCAGCGGCCAGCGTCCCGCCGTATCGGCGATGACCAGCGCGATCTTCCAGCGCCGCAGCAGATCGATGAATGCCGGATCGGCGAAGCTCTCGCTGCGCACCTCCACCGCGTAGCGCAGCGTGCGGTGCTTGTCGACCTCCAGCTGCGCGCGCCCGCGCACGCGCGCATCGTGACGACGCGCGAGCCGGGCTGCCGCCGTTGTGTCACGCGGCAGCAGATCGAAGAAGCGCTCCATGCGTTCCCGGTCATATTCGAATCGTGCCGGGAACTGCCACAGGACGGGGCCGAGCTTCTCGCGCAGGTTGAACACGCCCGAGGCAAAAAAGTTGGCGAGCGGCGTGGCCACGTCGCGCAGCTTGAGCATGTGGGTGATGTAACGCGAGCCCTTCAGAGCGAACACGAAGCCCTTGGGGGCAGCCTCGTACCAGCGCTGATAGCTCCCGGGGCGCTGCAGCGAGTAGAACGAACCGTTGATTTCCAGCGCGCCGAAGCGCCGCGCCGCGTACTCGAGCTCGGCACGCTGCGGCAGATCCTTGGGGTAGAACACCCCGCGCCAACCCGGGTAGCGCCAGCCGGAGATCCCGATGCGGATGGCGCCGGCCATGGTGCTACAACGTGATCACGACCTTGCCGAAGTGGCTGCCGCTGTCCATGTATTCGTATGCCGCGGCGGCGTCCTCGAAGGCGAACGTCCGGTCGATGACCGGGCGCAGCTTGTGCTCGGCGATGAACGCGTTCATCGCCTCGAAGTCCGCCCGCGAACCGACGTAAATGCCGCTGACGGCGGCGGTGCGCCCCATCAGCGCGCCGACCGGCACCTGTGCATCGAAGCCGCTCAAGCCGCCGATGAGCGCCACGTGTCCACCGATGGCCAGGCTGGCGAGCGCCTTGGGCAGCGTGTCGCGGCCACCGACCTCGAGCACATGATCGACGCCCGTGCCGCCGGTGAGCTCGCGCACCTCGAGGTGCCAATCGGGATTGCTCACGTAGTTGATGGCGCCATGGGCGCCGAGCGCGCGTGCGCGGGTGAGCTTCGAGTCGCTGGAGCTCGTGATGATGGCGCGCGCATCCGCGGCAACCGCGAACTGCAGGCCGAACATCGAGACGCCGCCGGTGCCTTCGAGGAGCACGAAATCACCCGGCTGGAGCTTGCCGCGGGTGAACAGCGCGTTCCAGGCGGTCAAGCCCGCGCAGGGCAGGGTCGCCGCCTCTTCGAAGGACAGGTGCTCGGGGATGTGCACCAGGGACGCTTCGTGGGCAACGATCGCTTCGGCCAGCATGCCATCGACGTCGCCACCGCGCGCCGAGGACAGCGCGTCCGGGGTCGCCTTGCCTTCGATCCACCGGGTGAAGAACGTGCCCGCGACGCGATCGCCCGGCTTGAAGCGCGTGACACGCTCGCCCACGGCGATGACCTCGCCGGCGCCGTCGGACAGCGGAATGCGCCCGCTCACGTCGCCGGCGCCGTACGTGCCGTTCAGAACCATGATGTCGCGACGGTTGAGCGACACCGCGCGCACGCGCACCAGGACTTCGTCCGCTTTGGCCTTCGGTCGCGGCGCCGTCGTCGCCACGAGGCGATAACCGCTTCCCTGCTTCTGCAGCTCGTACTTGCGGATGACCGCCGCATCGGCGCGGGCGTCCGGCGCAGTCGCGAACATGGCGAGCGCAACGATGACAGCGGCTGCAACGCGCTGGAAGGGGGAGCGGGCGATGGCTGGTCGAGCGAGGCAGGCACGCAAAGACACGATGAGGCTCTCCGCAACAAAGACCGCCATTTTCGGGCGGGCGCCAATCCGTTGCAATCTTGCACCGGCGCGCGGCAAGGCCCGCATCCAAGGCGACGCCCCTGGTCGGCGCCAATGTCGATCCCATCGAGGTGCGCATGCGCATCGGGATGGTGTTCCAGAAGCCGAATCCGTTTCCGAAATCGATTTTCGATGGGGTTGCCCGGCATGCGCGGCCGCCGGCAGGCCGGTTGCCGTCCCGGAACATCGACCGGTGCACGGCGTTCACCGATCATCCGACCCTGCGCAGCGATGAAACACCGCCTCATCACCCCTGGCAGCCCGTCCGCCGAGCGCACCTACGCCGTGATCCTGGAAACCGGCGACGAGTTCACCCGGTGCCTCACGCACTTTGCCCATGAGGCGGGGCTGTCCGCCAGTCATTTCACTGCCATCGGGGCGTTCTCGAGCGTCGTACTCGGGTACTTCGAATGGGATCGCAAGGCCTACAAGCGCATCCCCATCGATGAGCAGGTGGAGGTGGTGGCCCTGCTGGGGGATATCGCCTTGGGCCCGCACGACGGGCCCGTCTTGCACCCGCACGTGACCGTCGCGAAAAGCGACGGCAGCGCCTGGGGCGGGCACCTGCTCGAGGGCATCGTGCGTCCGACGCTCGAGATTCTGGTGATGGATTCGCCGGCCTCGCTCGTGCGCCGCTTCGACCCGGCGACCGGGCTGGCCCTGCTCGAAGGCGATGCATGAGTCCGGCAGGACGCAGGGGGCCGCTCAGGGCTCCGGGTGGCGCCCGGGGCGGCGACCGAGTTGCGCCTCGTAGTCGCTGACCCGAGCAATCTCGTGAGCGGGAGGGCTGTCGTGGATCGCGGCGCGCGAGAGATCGACGTAGGCTGCGCGTTCCGCGCGACTCAGTCGTCGGACACGTTCGATGGGCACCAGGACGTGTCCGCCGGGCAGCCACTTGCGCGTGTCCACCACCACGTACCGCAGCGCCCATGAGGTCCGATCGAGCATGAAGTCTTCGATGTGGCCGGCGGCGCCGTCGGTTGCCTGGACCGGATACCGGCTCACGGCCTTCGCGCTGTGCAGCGGCGAATCGTTCGGCTCACCCTCTGGCGGGCGCTCGCGTGCCTGCACGCCCAGCGGGTCGCGCTCCGGCAGCGCGGCCCCCGCGCTCAGCGACGCCGCGCCGAAAACCTGGGGCTCGGTCCAATAATACGAATAGCCGTAATGGTCGAAATAGGCCTGCTCTTGCGGGCGCGACAGCGAGCCGTCGACGTCGACGACCGGACTGTCGCGCACCTGCGCCCGCGTCAGATCCACGTCGATCCGTCCGGCATGCTCCTCCACCCCGTACACCGCCTGGATGGGGATCAGCACCCTGCGCCCGCCGAGCCAGCCGCCCGTCCGTACCACCAAGTAGCGCACTCGCCACTGGCAATCGTCGAAGTGCATGTCGACCACCCGGCCGATCTCGCCGTCGTTGGCGCCGATCGGCAGGTGATCGAGGCTCCATAGCCTGCGCAGCATGCCGCACCTCCTGACATGCAACCTGTCCTTGTTCTTCCCAATGCCGGCCGGCGGGCGCCTGTTCCCGAGACCCGCGCAGGGCGCAGGGGCCGTGCGGGCGAGGTGTATGCGTAAGGCTCGGAGGCGGTTGGCTCGCGCTGGTTTCTACAGGCCGAGATCGCTCAAACCGGGGTGGTCGTCGGGACGACGGCCCAGGGGCCAATGGAACTTGCGCTCGCTCTGGGCGATCGGCAGGTCGTTGATGCTGGCGTAGCGCCGGCGCATGAGCCCGTTCGCGTCGAACTCCCAGTTCTCGTTGCCGTACGAGCGGTACCAGTTGCCCGCGTCGTCATGCCACTCGTAAGCGAAGCGCACGGCAATGCGGTTGTCGGCGAAGGTCCACAGTTCCTTGATCAAACGGTAGTCGAGCTCGCGACGCCATTTGCGGGTGAGGAACGCCACGATCTCCTGGCGACCGACCGGGAACTCCGCGCGATTGCGCCATGCGCTGTCCACGGTATAGGCCAGCGCGACGCGCTCGGGATCGCGGCTGTTCCAGGCGTCCTCGGCCATGCGGACCTTCTGGATTGCCGTCTCGCGCGTGAACGGAGGGAAGGGCGGTCGTGCTTCGCTGTCGTGGCTCATGGTGCGTCTCTCGCGGAACAGAACGCGCGTGGCGCGCGATGGTCCTATTCTGACGACGCCGACCTGCGATGGCCAGTCCCGGCGCCGACGCCTTGTTCCCGCCGGTGTTTGCGCCCATGATCGCTGCACCGCGGCGCCGTGATGCACGGCGGCGGCAACACCAACGAGAATTCTTGGGGGATCCACCAGTGAAGGCACGCATGACTCGTATGAGCCGCCCGGTGGGGCTGGGCGCTTTCCTGTTCTTCTGGGCGTCGCTGGCGGCGGCCGACTATGCCAATGATCGGGCCGAGATCGAGAACCTGTCCGCCCGTTACATGATCGCCGTGGACGCAGGCGACATCGAGACCGTCATGGCAGCCTGGGCCGACGACGGCGTGCTCGAATGGGTGCGTGGTGTCGAGCACGGCAAGGAGGCCATCCGCAAGGCAATGTCCAACTTCGGGGGCGCTGCGGCGAGCCGCGCGATCGCCGACGGCGCCACGTCGCGGCCGCGCACACGCCACCACATCCTCAATCACGTGATCGATGTGGACGGCGATACCGCGCGCACGGTCGCCTATTGGTTCGCGCTCACCAACAACACCCCGCAAACCGATGTGCAGGTGTTCTACTTCGGCCACTACGAGGATGAGCTCATCAAGCGCGACGGACGCTGGCTGTTCAAGAAACGCAAGATTTTCAACGAATCGCACCAGAACCGCGCGTTGTTCTATCCTGGTCTGGGCGAACGCGACCCGCGCGGCGAGTAGCCCGTCGCGGCATCGCCCGACAGCGGCCTCAGCGGCGTGGAACGCCGGACGGGCGGGTGAGCGTCGAGGAATGCTCGCCGCTCTCGCCGACGCGCAACGTCATCCACTTCATGAGGTCCTCGCGGCTCAGCACGCCGAGCAGGTGGTCGCTTTCGACCACTGGCAAATACTCGACGCCATGCCGGCTCATGGCCTCGAGCGCATCGCTGGCCTGTTGCTGCGGGGCGAGCGCGGGCAGCCGCTGCGCCGGGGTCATGATCTCCTCGAGCGTCGTCGTGTCCCAGTGAGCACGCTCCGCCCGGGCGAGATCCTTGAGCGTCACCATGCCGAGAAAGCGACCGGCGCGCTCGACGGGAAACACCTGCTGCCCGCTCGACATCAGGTAGCGGTCCATGACCGTGAGCACGCTGGTCGCCGGATCGAGGCGTACGGGCACGAGGTGCATCAGCCTGCGCGCCGTGACATTGTTCAGCGAATCCAGCAGGAGCAGATGGCGGTAGCTCATCAAGGCCGCGTTGTTCAGGAACCAGCCGATGAGGATGAGCCACAATCCGCCGATGGCGCCGCGGCCAAAGAAGGGGACGGTGGCGCCCAGGACCATGGCGATACCGAAGGCGATCAGCAGCCACGCGAAGGCCTGACCGAGCTTGGAGGCAATCTGTGTGGCGCGCCGATGATCGCCCGTGACGCCCCACACGATGGCGCGCAGCACACGTCCCCCATCGAGTGGAAAGCCCGGAACGAGATTGAAGACGCCGAGGATGAGGTTGACCCAGCCCAGCCACAGCAGGATGGTGGCGCCCGCGCCCAGTGTGGCCAGGTAACGCACGGCCTCGTCCTCGGTTCTAACCTCGACGGGTCCGACGCTTGCGGACACCAGCAACAGGCAGGCCACGCCGATGGCGATGGAGAGCAGCGGCCCGGCAATCGCCATGCGCAGCTCCGCACCCCACGAAGGCGGCTCGTTTTCCATGTGCGCCATGCCGCCGAAGACGAAGAGGGTGATGCGCCGCACCATGACGCCGTCGCGACGGCCGACCAGCGCATGCGACAGCTCGTGAGCGAGCACCGAGGCGAAGAACAGCACGGCCGCCGTCAACGCCGTGATCCAGGACATCGCCGGGCGCCAGTCGGGATGCCAGCGGGGAAACAGACCCGTGGCCAGGCTCACGGCGACCAGCAAAAAGATGATCAGCAGACTCCAGTCGGCGATGACCTCGATGTCGTGGATGCGGCCCAGCCTGACTCCTCGATACATCGTCTTCCATCTCCGGTTACGTAGGATGCGCGCGCGCAGACGTGCCCGCTGATCACCGGGGACCGCCGACGATCCGGCCCACGGAACCGCCTCTGATGGCGGCACATTAGGACCAGCATCGGGACGGAGCAGGTACGCCTGTATCCATATGCGGTAACTCGCCCATGATGCCTTCAGTTGCAACCCTACGTACTTTGACCGGTGCGTGCCTCGCCTGGGCCGCGATATTGGCATGGCTGGCAGCCTGCACGAACGGCGGCAACGCGCAGCCGCGCGCACCCGACACGTTGCGTCCGGAAGGCTCGCGCGCACCCGCAGGCGTCCCGGCCTCCCACCCCCTGCCGGAGCGTGACGGCGCCACCGGGGGGAATGCGTAGGGCGTTCCGC